>JBHEKO010000380.1:0-20511 GCA_041859475.1 Candidatus Hydrogenedentales bacterium | reverse complement strand
TGCGTCAACGGTAGCCAGAGGGTGCGATTGACGGATCAATCGGTTTCGGCAGGATTGTCCCATCTGAATCGTCCAATGCGGCAAAGAACTTTACCGGTCGACTCCCTCGTCCGCGCCGATACCGGAGAGTACGACCGGCTTCCTGTCGGGGAATTCGGCCACGATGGTCAGATTGCCGCCCATGGCTTCGATGGTCTTCCGCAGCGTGGAAAGCAGCAGGTCGCTGCGATGTTCGAGGCGTGAAACGCTGTCCTGGGTGATGCCAAGGGTTTTGGCTACACGCACCTGCGTGAGTTTCCGGGCACGGCGCAGATCGCGTAACGTCATTTCTTCGGCAATGAGTTGCGCAGCGCGCGCCTCGACTTTCTTGCGCTGCGAAGCGCCGAGCTTCTTGATCTTGTCGTCTATGTTCGCGGGCATATCTATTTCCCTTGTAGTTTCAGCCGGGCAAGATGAGCGTCGAAGCGGTCATCCGCTTTGCGGATCAGGTCGCGGTAGAAACGCCTCTCATTGACTCCTGATTTATCTCCTGCCACGAGCAAAACGGCCTGACGCCTTGTATCGAATGCGAAGGCCACCCTCCACGCGCCGTCGGCGGCGCTAAAGCGGAGTTCTTTCATATTCGTGTGACGTGAATCGTTCAAGGTATCGACATGTGGTCGCTTCAATTGAGGCCCAAAATGCTGCAGAAGGCGAGCCAACGCGAGAATCTCTGTCTGCACGTCCTCCTGCAACGAGTCGAACTCAGGTTCGAACTCCTCGCCTATTTCGACAATCCAGCCCATGGAATGAGTATGACATGCGCAACATATGGCGTCAAGTCCATATTCAAAATCGAATAGACACACATCGCTTGGTACGCCGAAGGCACTGCGTTTTGACATCCTCCGCTTCGTGTGTCAGGCTTAGTGCTGGGGCTGCAATCCCTAAACACTTCCAAGATTCGCACGTGGTATCTCGTTTCATCCCCGGAGTAGAAAGGGCTTTTTCATTATGGCGATGGACAATCTGAAAGACATGTATCGCACGAAAACGGTCGGGGATTTCCCGGAGTCGTTCGAGGCGCTTGGACGGCGCTACGAGAAGATCGAAGATTTGCGATACGGTACGAATCCCCATCAGCCCGCGGCATTCTATCGCCCCGCAAACGGCGAGAAGCTGGTCCTCGGGGCCTACGAGATTCTCAAGACCGGCAAGAGCGGGCTGTCGCAAACGAACATCGAGGACATGCACCATGCCATCGGCATATTGAAATTCCTGACGAGGCCCGCGTGCGCCGTGATGAAACACTGCAACCCCTCGGGCGTGGCAATCCAAGTGGACACGATGCCGTTGGTCGAGGTCTATCAGCGCGCGCGCGATGCGGATGCGCAGGCCGCGTTCGGGGGCACGGTCGTGTTCAACCGGGCTGTGGACGAGGATACGGCTTCGGAGATCATGCAGTCCATCGTGGAAGGCGTGGCCGCGCCCGCGTTCGAGCCTGCCGCGCTGGACGCCCTCAACAACTTCGAGAAATTTCGCCGCAACAAGGAAATGCGGATTATCAAGGTCCCCGATTTCTCCTCGCTTCCGAAGTATATCGGCGACGGCATCCATGCGTATGAGATGAAGGTATTCGACGACGGGAGCATTATCCTGGCGACGCAGTACCTGTCGCGCATTCGCAGCGTGGACGATCTCGCGCCCGCGTATTGCGATCACGCGAAACATGGACGCATCGACATCGCCCGCGCCGCGACTCCCCGCGAATTGGATGACCTTCTTTTTGCCTGGTACGTGAACATCCACGTGCGGTCCAACGGCGTCGTTATTGCCCACAACGGTCAGACTCTCGCTGTGGGCACCGGCGAGCAGGACCGCGTCGGGGCCGTCGCACAGGCCGTCGCTAAGGCGAAGGCCAAGTACAAGGGTGCGGAGACGCTCCAGGGGGCCGTCCTCGCCTCCGACGGCTTCTTCCCGTTCCGGGACGCCATAGTCGCCGCAACAAGCCAGGGAGTGGGGGCCTTTGCCCAGCCCGGCGGTAGCGTGAACGACTACGACGCCATCGCGGCCTGCAATGAAGTTGGCGCCGCCATGGTGTTTACGCAAGAGCGCTGCTTCTCGCATCACTGAGGCTGGTCGGTCCAGTAGGGATGTTGCATTGTGCCAAGTGCCGTGCTGGGCGCAATTTGAGAGGCGAAGAAGGCGGCAGATTTCGAGTGTCACAATGACGGATATTTGGCGGCTTCTATTGTGAGGGCCGCAAATTACGAAAAATTAATTCATAAATCAATGAAAGATACGAGAAAATAATGAAAATCGCCTTCTCGTATATGGCACAATTTAAGCAACAGCATTCCGGTTGAACTCATTCGGAGTCCACCGGTGTCGCGAGGGAGTGTTTATCTCGATGAGGTTTTTCGACAGGACAAATCCCAGAGTCCTCCTCGGTACCGCGTTGGCCTTGCTGGCAGTGTTTCTGCTCGACAGCAGGCTGCTTCAAGGGACCGCCGGAGGTGTGCTCTATGCGGGCGTCGTTCTGTTTTCTTTGTGGTCGCCTCAGCGCGTCTTTACGGCGACCGTGACCGGTGTCTGCGTTACCTTGGCAATCGTGGGTTTGATGTATTCGTCGCCCACCGGTCCCGACAGCGTGGCCATCCTCAACCGTTCGTTTGCCGTCCTCGCGATACTCATCACGGGCGTCGTGGCGGTGAAGCGTCAGGCGGCCGACGAGCGCCGGACGGAAACGGAAGCGAAGTTGTCGTCCATCATCACCTACGCAGGCTACGGCATTTTGTCGTTCGATGCCAACGGGATGGTTGATTCGGTGAATCCGGCCGCGGCGACGATGTTCGGGTATGCGCCGGGCGAAATGATGAATCATCACATCGAGACGATTATCGACCCGGCGTATCGCGCGGACTACAAGGATTACCTGATATCCTATCTCGATAACGACCAACGGAATATCGTCCAGCGGGATATCGAGGTGCTGGGGCTGCGGAAGAACGGGTCCACCTTCCCTATGGAGGTCAACGTCAACGAAGTTCCCACGGGACGCGGCATGTTATTCATCGCGCTGGTGCGCGACGTTACCGAGCGGTCGCGCGTCGAGCAGGAGCGCGTCAAGCTGATCGGAGAATTGAAAGATGCCTTGACCCAGGTCAAGACGTTGCGCGGCCTGATACCTATTTGCGCGTCGTGCAAGAAGATTCGCGACGACCAGGGGTATTGGGAGCAAATCGAAGTGTACATCCACAATCACTCCGATGCGGAGTTTTCGCATGGGTTCTGTCCGGACTGCCTCAGCCATCTTTATCCGGACCTGTTTCCGCCTGGAGAGCCCATAGAAGGGGAGCCTAGGCAGAAGCAGGCGTCGTAGACCCTTATAGTCCCAATGCGGCGATGCGGGCGACTCTTTCGCGTACGGCAAGAGCCGCCAAGATGGCGGCGGTACGGCAGTAGCCTCGGGAATTCACATTCACGGTAACGCGGGAAGCTTACTCGGCGGCGCGAATATCTTTCACGACCAGTTGTACAACCGTCTCGCCGCGCCATGTGTTGAATTGCGGGCTGAACGCGATATCGATGGCGTCCGCCTCCTGCAAAGCTTCCAGCCGATCGCCCATGCGGAATCCAATCGCATCGAAGGTGCGCGTGCCGTCCGTGACGACGAACTTGAGGTGGCCGCCGCGCAGTTCCCTGCACGATTGCCGTGCGGCGCGGACTCCGTAGGTTGCCAGGACCGGCGAAGGGTTTGCGGAACCAAAGGGCTGCAGCCGTTCAAGAAGTGTCACGAGTTTGCCGTCGATTTCGGTGAGCGCCACCTGGGCGTCGATTGCCAGCGGGCGTTTCAAATCATGCGAGGGAAGTCTGCGAGCCGTCTCGGCTTCGAAGGCCTCTCGAAATGCGTCCACCTTGGCTTCTTCGATGGTGATGCCCGCGGCTGCTGCGTGCCCTCCGCACGCAACCAGATGCGACTCGCACGCCTTCAACGCATCTGCAATATTCAGACCGTCCACGCTTCGAGCGGACCCCCGGCCCAGACCGTCTCCGTTGATTGCGATGAGCACGACGGGACGATAGTAGCGCGACTGGATCCGGCTCGCGACGATTCCCACAACGCCGGGATGCCAGTCTCGGCCGGCGAGCACGATGCTGCGTTGCGAACGGGTGTACCCTTCTTGAATCATGGCCATGGCATCGTCGAACGTGGCTTGTTCATGGCCTTTTCGCTCTTGGTTCGCGGCGTCCAACTGCCCGGCCAATTCCGCGGCTTCCTCGGTGGAATCGGTCAGCAGCAGCTCCAGCCCCGCCGTTCCGTCGCCCATGCGCCCACCCGCGTTGATCCGCGGCGCAAGCTGAAACGACACGTCTTCGGATGTCACCTTCTTCAGATCCAGTCCCGCAACCTTCGCCAATTGCGCAAGACCGACGCGAGGGCTGCGCGCCAGTGTCGCGATGCCCGCCGCAACGAGATCGCGGTTCTCGCCGCGTAGCGGAACGATATCCGCGACGGTTGCCAGCGCAACCAAATCGAGGTCGGCCTGTTCGCCCGTCAGCGCCCACGCCAACCGGAACGCCACGCACGCCCCGCAAGACTCCGCGCCCGGATAGGCGCTGTCCTGGCGCTTTGGATTGAGCACGGCAAACGCGTTTGGCAAGGGCCCGTCGATTTGGTGATGGTCCGTGACGATCACATCGATGCCAAGCGCTCGCGCCCGGTCCACGGCCTCATGGGCCGCAATCCCGTTATCAACCGTGATGGCAAGGGTGACGCCGCCGGCGTGCGCCTGCTCGATATGATCCGCGCCGATTCCGTAACCCTCGGTCAATCGCTTGGGCATGGCGTACACGCAATTCTCTATGCCGAATCGACGCAGCGCTCGAATCATCAGCGCTGCGCCGGCGATTCCGTCCACGTCGTAGTCGCCAAAAACAAGTACGCGTTCGCCCGCGGCACGAGCCTTTTCAATTCTATTCACGGCGCGGTCGAGATCGTCCAGCAAGCCTGGAGGGCTGACGTGTTCGATGGATGGATTCAGAAAGCGCTCGGCATCGGCCGGCGATGTGGCGCCGCGCGTGCGCAGGATGTGGGCAATGATGTGCGGAGAGCCAAGCTGTCCGGCCAACGCCAGGCTCGCCGGTCTGTCTTCGAGCGCCACACGCCATTCGCATCGCCCGGAGAGCATGCTCATGTGCGCTCTCTTGCGAGACGCACGATAATGTCTACGACTTCATCGGGGGTAAGACCGTCCGTCTCTACGAGGACGGCATCGTCCGCTTTTCGCAGTGGGCCTACGCTTCGCGACATATCACGCATGTCCCGCTGGTGGATGTCTTCCATCAACTGCGAGGCATCGAAGGCGATGCCCTTCTTTTCGTACTCCAGGGCGCGGCGTCGCGTCCGCTCTTCCAGGGAAGCATCCAGGTAGATTTTGCACGCGGCGTGGGGGAAGACCACGGTACCAATGTCGCGCCCCTCAGCCACGGTAGGGCGGCGGGCGCCAATCGCCTGCTGAAGCGCGACCAGATGCGCCCGCACGTCTGGGTTGTGATCCAAGGTGCTGATTTGGCGGGTCACTTCCGGCGTGCGAATCGCATGAGAAATGTCCTTGCCTCCAACCAGGACCTGCTGGCGTCCGTCTTCCTCGCGAAGATCGAGATCCATCCTCTGGGTTATCCCGGCCAGCGCGTTGCCATCGTTCATATCGACGCCGCACTCCAATGCAAGCCACGTGGCCGCCCGGTACATGGCCCCGGTATCCAGGAATGCGTAGCCCAAGCGTTCGGCAACCTTACGGGCGACAGTGCTCTTGCCTGCACCCGCGGGTCCGTCGATAGCGACGATGTCCCTGGCCATTTTCGAATCCACTTCGATCACTTAATCTCCACGATGTAGCCGTCTTGCCGGCAATAAGTTCGAGGCGAGCCGCGGTCTTCGGGGGTCCTCACGTGGCTGCCCGCAGGAGGTTGCGGATCGTTCACCAAGAAGGGGTCCGAGAAAATTCTGACTCCGGCGTCAAAGAGCCCGGAGACCCGAGGCGGACCCTGACCGTGGTCGATGCCTTCACCGATAATGATCTGGAAGTCCTTGCGCAGAAGGCGGGCCACTTCGGCCAGCTCAAGCTGAAGCGCCGTCACATTCGATTCGTGGTTGGCCATTCGCGCGAGACTGTTGTTGACCGTGCGCAAGGCCATGCGCATCGGCACGCTCTGCAATTTTCTGGCCACGTTTTCGTCAGTCCCAAGACCTCGTTCACGGACGGCAGCGAGAATGCGCCGCAGCAAGAAGACCTTGGAGCGCGAAGAGATCTCCGATTCGTCGGCATTCTCCTGCTGGGCCGCCCCGCGCAGTTCCTTTTCGTAGTGGCCTATGGTCTGCATGAGTTCGTTGTGCTCTCGGCGCCATTGGGCAAGCTTCTCGCGCATTTGCATCAGGTGACCGGCGACTCTTCGCTGGTCGGAGGTGGCGCTGAAGAGGCGATCCTTCATAGCCGACAACTCGGCAAACTCGTCGTTGATGTCGCGGTCGAGTTGACCCTCGTCCTTGATCCCGGCAATCTCGGCGTGTATTGCCTCCAACTGCAAGAATGGTTCTTCGCTCCCCGATGTGTCCGGCATATCCATTGTGTCGCCCGAACGCCGGGTGACTACATTCAATCGGTCTTCCGCCATAACCTCCAGCGTTTGCATCGCCGAGAGTATGCGATTGACAAGCGCCAAGCGGTGCTCCGCTTTGTGCAATCGTTCCGCGATGGGATGCATATTTTCTACGGCATTCAGATACACAAGCGCACAACTTGCCGCGTGCTCCGCCTCCTGGCTCGCATAGTCGATGGCGGTTCGCTCATTGGAAAGCTGACGCCGCAATCGCGCCGCTCGCCCCAGAAACTTGGCGGCGTCTTGCCCTGGTTCCTCGCCGTAATCCTGACACGACAATTCCCGGCGCAGCACGATTGCGAGATCGCGCGTCTCGGAACGGCGAAACCGGGTCGCCGTGAGCAACGTAGATGCCTCGAATTGGCCGCCGAAGATTTCGCCCTTCACACGGATTCGTTCCGCGATGTAGCGTCCCGTGAGCGCCGATGTCTCGACGCGTATCTCGTTGCCCGCGAAGACCAATTCGGGAGACTCCGCGTTCACACAATACACGTTGCCCCACTTCGACACGACGTAGGCGCGCACAATTATATTGCGCGCCCGGACATCACCTTGGCGGACGACCACCATGCCCGAAATATTCTCTTGCACTTCGCAATGCTGGGTCGCCGCGACCTTGCCCATCACGAAGCCTTCCACCGAGCACGAGCCGTTTTCCACGACCACGGTGCAGTTCTCAGGCACGTTGTCCAGGACTTTCAGATGCCCGGATTTGTGCGTGAATACAGGGCCGCGCCCCGGCTTTGAGATTCCCGCAAAGAGCTTCACTTCACGCGGACGCGCCCGCAACAAGTCTGCCGAAGTCACGACATGCAGCCGCTCCGACAATACGGGAAGTCCAGGGGTTAGCGGCATCGCTTGGACGCGTGCGTGTAGCTCGCCCACCTTCTTGCCGACCAGATCTCGAACGCGCTTGAACAAGTCCGGATCCGGGACGCGCTGTGTCAGGTCGTGCACACGGCAAAGGAAGTGTGCCTCGTCCCAGGAGAAGGCCGAGATGCCATTGGTATCCATTGAGTCGATCAGCTCGCGAAGCATCCATTGGTGGCGCCGTCCCTCGGTGACGAGTGTGGATTTGCCGGTGCATGCGGTCCATCTGGTCACGATCGCGGGAATGGAGGCCCATAGCTTCTGGTGCTGCGGGGAACCGGCATACGATTCATGCCAAGACCAACACAAGGCTATGTCCTGAAGCGAAATCCGCCTCAGTTCATCTTCCGACAGAGGCAATACGTACTCTATTAATCGATCCAGCATCGGTTACGAATACTGACTGCGAGCCCACGCCTGCGGGCGGTGGCCGCTTCTTTGCATTGCACGCCAAGCACAGAACCCCACGAACGGTGCGGCAATGCGGTTGGCTGCGCTAAAACGTGGCAAATTCGGCTCCTGTATAGGCTGCAATGCCTTCTCGATACGGTGGACGTATGATTCCGCGCTCCGTGACGATTCCGGATATCAGCGATGCGGGCGTTACATCGAAAGCGGGGTTGTATACTTTTACTCCCGCCGGCGCGGTCTGTTTGCCGAATCCGTGGGTGATTTCCTCCGAGGCACGCTGTTCGATAGGGATTTGCTCTCCGGTGTCGAGCGCCGGATCGATGGTCGACAGCGGAGCCGCGACGTAGAAGGGGACGTTGTGCGCCCTCGCGACTAACGCCACGCTGTACGTTCCAATCTTGTTCGCGGCATCCCCATTCGCGGCGATGCGATCCGCCCCTACCACGACCAATTGGATCCGGCCTTCCTTCATCACTTGCGCGGCCATGCTGTCGCAGATCAAGGTGACGTCGATCCCTGCTTGTAAGAGCTCCCATGCCGTGAGTCTAGCGCCTTGCAGGAGTGGCCGTGTCTCGTCCGCGAACACGCTGAACGTGCGGCCCAACTCATGAGCTCGAAACATCACCGCCAGCGCCGTCCCGTACGACGCCGTTGCGAGGCCGCCTGCGTTGCAGTGCGTCAATACGCCGTCGCCGTCGTGAATCAAGGAGGCGCCATGCTCGCCGATTGCCCGGCACCGTCGCGTATCTTCCTCGCAGATTTCGATGGCTTCCGCTTCCAGGCGCGAGAACGAGGAGTCGGCGGACCCTTTCGCGCATGCGCTCTCCGCGACTCCGCGCATCCGGTCCAATGCCCAGAACAGGTTGACTGCCGTCGGGCGGGAGGTTGCCAGATACGCGGCCGTTTCGCGAACACTCTCCAGAAGCGCGCCCGGCGTGCCGGGACGTTTCTCGCGCACACCGACGAGGACTCCAAATGCGGCGCACACGCCGATTGCAGGCGCGCCGCGCACTCGAAGCGATTTGATGGCCTCCCAGACGTCGCTTGCGGAACGGAGTTCAATTTCCTTGAATTCCGTCGGCAACAATGTCTGATCGACAATGATCAGCTTGCCTTGGTCCCAGCGAACAGTATTCAAGGCCACGCACTCCACGTCCAGACTTTCAGCATATTGCCACTATGCTACCCGAATCTTTCGCGGAGGACAATGCCGGCAGATTTCTTTCCGCTCTCGGGCTTGTTCTTTGGAAGTCGAAAGCATTGCAAAAGCCATGCATGTACAGTACGATGATGCCTACGACTGGAGACTGCCTACGGGCTCATGGTGGTGGAGGATTTTGGTATGCGGTACGCGGGTGAAGAGCGGCGGCGATACGCACGAAGCCGCCAAGGATTTCCGGTCGTTGTCGACAATGGCGGGCCAGGCGTCCTTAATCATATCGACAACATCAGCGCAAATGGTGTGCTTTGCCACACGGTGAAGCCTATTCCCTTGATGACACGCATGAGCATCGCAATCGAACTCCCCAAACCCCATGATCGCCGCATCGAGTGCGAGGGCATTGTGGTTCGGTGCGATCCGCACGAGGTGGGGGACGATCACTTCAAAGTTGCCATCTTGTACTCGAAAATCGGCGACGACGACCGGGAAGCCATTTTTGATTTCGTCGAGCATGATTTGGCGCAGCCCCCCGCCGGCGATGAGTGAGTCGCGGCGTGGCCGTCGCTCCGCGGCGCACCACCGCCGCTCCGCGCACCTTTGACCGGTTTCTCCTCGCGTCCGTTCTGATCGTACTCGGGGCGACGATTCTCTACCCCGTTTCGCGGCTGGTTGTGGAAGCCCTCTCGCATTGGCGTTTTGATGCGCTGACCCGCGGGTCTGGCCTTGCCGCCGTTCGCAATACCGTGATCATCTCGCTGCTTTCCGTTCTTACCTCCGGTCTTGCCGGTACGGCCATGGCGTTTGCCTTTGCCCGTGTCGCGTTTCCCGGACGCGCCCTGCTTGCAGGGCTTGCCTATCTTCCCTTTACGTTGCCGCCTCTGGTTGGGGTGGTGAGCTTCTACTACATCATCGGACGCGACGGATTCGCGCCACGGCTGCTTGAACACGTGCTAGGTCTCCAGAGTCTGAACCTCGACGGGCCCGGAGCCATCCTGCTGATTCACACCTATTCGTTCTTCGTGCTCTTCTACGCCATGGTCTCCGCTGCGCTCGAATCGCTCGATGCCGCACAGCTCGAGGCCGCGCGAACACTGGGGGCATCGCGCTTCCGCGTGTTCTTTCGCGTTACCTTGCCCCAACTCATGCCCGCACTTTCGGGCGCAGCGCTTCTCACGTTCATGTCGTCGGGGGCATCGTTCAGTGCGCCTCTCATCTTCGGCAACAATTTTCCGATGCTTAGCGTCAGCGTGTACGAAGCGCAAAGCCGCCACAACGCCGCCGAGGCGGCGACCCTTACCGTGTCGCTCGCCGTCATTTCCCTCTTGGGGGTGCTGCTGTTTCGAACGCGGCAGAAGAGCCGAGGGGCAGCTTCCAAAGGCGTACGCGTCACGCTGCGAAGCGCCCCGGCCCGGTACCTCGCTACCAGCGCCGCCGCGGTCCTGGCCGTATTGCTTCTGCTGCCTCATTTGACGATCGTGTGGCTGTCGTTTGTCGACCACCGCGCTTGGCACACCGAGATTGTCCCCACGGTGTTCACGTTCGAGAACTACGCGACCATTTTCCGCGACGCCAGCGCGTTCCGGCCCATCCGCAACAGTCTTTGGATGAGCGGCGCCGCCGCTGCGGTCACTCTGGCGGTTGCCGTTCCGGCCGCCTATCTTGTGGCCCGGAAGCGCCCCGGCGGACGGTGGGTCAATGCGCTCGTCATGATCCCCTGGGCATTGCCCGGCACCGTCATCGCCATCAATCTCATCGTCGCGTTCAACGACCCTTGGCTTCCCCTCGTCGGAACGGTATGGATGATTCCCCTGGCGTATTTCGTCCGAAACATACCGCTCCTCACGCGCATGGCCGCCGCCGCCATCGAACCTTTCGATGCTACCCTCCTCGAGGCGGGCCGCACTCTTGGCGCGTCGAGGTCCTTCTGCTTCAAACGGATTGTGCTGCCCTTGCTTGCCCCGGCCATTGGCGCCGGGGCGGCGCTCGTCTTCGCGAACTGCCTTGGCGAATTCGTGGCGTCGATCCTGCTGTTCGCCCCCGCCAACATCCCCATTGCGGTTCGCATCAATGAGGCGTTGCGCGGGTCGGGTATCGGCGTGGCGTTTGCCTACAGTGTGTTTCTCATGCTACTGGTTGGATTCACCTTTGTCTTGGCGCGCCGATTTGCTTCCCGTATCGTGTGAATGCGATTCTTTCACCACGTTCCACCCCGCATTTTGCATAGGTTTTCGTTCGGGACTGTATAGAATGCCACCAGCAAGATGCCGGGTCGTTGAGGCAAGAGTTCCATACTACCGAAAGACGGGGACATGAAGACCATCTTGTTCGGGGCCGAGGCAGAAACCTTGAGGCCTCTTGTCGAGCGGAATCCCGCCTTGACGCTTGACAGTGCGTCCCCCGACGTAATCGTGTGTTACGGCGGCGACGGCACCCTGTTGAGCGCCGAACTGCGCTGGCCGGGCGTTCCCAAAGTCCCTATCCGCAACAGCCGTCGCGGCAATCGATGCATACCGCATCCGCCCGGCGCGGTGATCGAGCGGATGGCCGCGGGCACGCTCGCGCGGACCGAATTTCTCAAGATCGAATGCCTGGTTCAGTTCAAGGACGCCAACAGGCCTCCGCGTGTCTTGACCTCCATGAACGAATTCAACGTACACATGGGGCACATCAACGCCGCGGTGCGCTTCAAATTGTGGCTCGACACCGATCCCTATTTGGACGGCCGTGAAATACTTGGCGACGGCTTGGTTGTCAGCACGCCTTTCGGCAGCACGGCGTACTTCACTCAAATCACGCGCGGCATTTTCCACGCGGGCCTGGGCATTGCTTTCAAGAACACGACCGAGTTGACGAGCCATCTCGTCGTGCCGGAATCCGTCGTTGCGCGCGTTCTCATCACGCGCGGACCGGCCGTGCTTGCCTTCGACAATTCCCCGGAATACATCGATCTCGGCGAGGGCGACATCCTGGAGGTGCGCAAGCACGGGCACTGCGCAACGATCCTTACGTGGGATTCCGTCGCGCATCCCACCGACGCGTTTTAGGCCATCACGCAAGCAATAAGGGGAGTGCCATGAGTATCTCCAAGGGAAGCGCATCCATCTCGCGGCGTTCATTTCTGGCCGCTTCCGCGGCATGTGGTATCGGTATGGGGCTTTCGTCCGGCGCGCACGCGCAGAGCGCGGAGTTGCCCGAACCTACGCATGCCAAGTTGCCGCGGTGGCGCGGATTCAACCTTCACTCCAAGTTCGCCGGACGTAACGACAAGTTCGACGAGCGCGAATTTGCGCTTATCGCCGAAATGGGCTTCAACTTTGTGCGTCTTCCTATGGACTACCGAGGGTGGGTCGAACCTGGCGACTGGACTGCATTTCGCGAGCCGGTTTTGAAGGAGATTGACGAGGCGGTTGGATTCGGCGAAAAGCACGGCATTCATGTGCAGCTCAATTTCCACCGGGCGCCTGGGTATACCGTGGCCCAGCCCGCTGAGGAAAAGGACCTCTGGAAAGACGAGGAGGCCCAGCGCGTGTGCGCGCTGCACTGGGCGACCTTTGCCAAACGGTATCAAGGCGTTCCAAACAAGCGGCTGAGTTTCAATCTGCTCAACGAACCTGCCATCGTGACCGGCAAGGTTCACCGAAAAGTCATCGAGCGGCTCGTGACTGAGATTCGCGCAGCGGACGCGAGGCGCCTCATCGTGTGTGATGGCCGTTATTGGGCCCGCACCGCACCCACGGAATTGATAGGACTGGAGGTGGCTGCCGCCACGCGCGGCTATGAGCCTATGCCCATCTCGCACTACAAGGCGTCCTGGATTGACGGCTCCGACAAATGGGACGCGCCTACCTACCCCTTGCAGACGGGCACTGGTGTCGTCGACAAGAAGGCCCTCTACGAGAAGAACATCGTCCCCTGGAAGGAGCTTGAGTCCAAAGGCGTCGGCGTGATGGTCGGCGAATTCGGGGCCCACAACCAAACGCCGCACCCCGTCGTCCTCGCGTGGTTGAAGGACAATCTGGACCTTTGGCGTGAAGCAGGCTGGGGTTGGGCCCAGTGGTGCTTCACCGGCTCGTTCGGCATTCTCGACAGCGACCGCGCCGATGTCACCTACGAAGTCTGGAACGGTCATAAGCTCGACCGCGCTATGTTCGACCTTCTGAAGTCCGCCTAGTTGCGGTTGTACCGCCGGCTTCCAGCCGGCGTAGCCGTAAACTGGATACCCCTGGATGGTTCGGCCAAGAGCCGGCTGGAAGCCAGCGGTACAACCCGCGAGATCAGCCTAAGAGCCGGCCGGAAGCCGGCGGTACAACTCGTCGAGATCACCCTAAGAGCCGACTGGAAGCCGACGGTACAACCCGTTGAGATCAGCATATACAAGCAACTAGTGTAGGGGTGTGCGTTAGGGGGTGTTTGCGGATCGATGTTGCACGGCGACCGCGCAATCTATACCTTCTTGTCGTGAACGACGGGGATAGGCTTCGCGCCGTGGGGGCGGTCGCGGAGAGTGCGTCTGACGACGCATCCTCGCGAGGAAGCGCAAACAATCGAATGACCAAGTGGTTTCAACCTAGAGAGACGCTCGCCCCTGCCGACGTGTCCCGCGGCTTGCGCATGCTGTTGTTCGACGGCGCATTTGCCCAAATCATGGCCGTGTTTACGACGGGCGCCTTTCTCATTGGCTTTGCGCTCGAACTCGGCGCATCCAACACCGTAGTCGGCGTCATTGCCGCAGTGGGGCCGCTGTCCCAAATTCTTCAAATCCCCGCGATGTTTCTTGTCGAGAGGCTCCGCAACCGCAAGACTCTCATCATCTTGACGGCGGGTGTTAGCCGAACCTTCTGGATTGCCATCGCGGGCATCCCCTGGTTTGTTCCCGCCCCCTATCGACTGTGGTCTCTGGTGGGGCTACTCATTCTCTATTTTGCGCTTGCCAATGTCGCCGGATGCGCTTGGAATTCGTGGATGCGCGACTTCGTGCCCATCTCCGCGTTTGGCACTTTCTTTGGGCGCCGCCTTGCGCTCGCCACACTCGTTGGAGCGATCATCAGCGTCGCGGCGGGGTTCGGCGTCGACTATTACCGCGACCAATTCGGCGACGCCTTTGGGGCGTATGCCTCCCTGTACCTCATCGCAGCCGCCTCCGGGCTCTTTAGCCTATCCTTTGTCGGGCGCGTGCCGGAACCCACCATGCAGCCCAATCCCGAGATCAGCATGTGGTCCATCCTGGGTCAACCTTTCCGCGATCCGAATTTTCGAAAGGTCCTCATCTTCCTGGGGTCATGGAATTTTGCCGTGAATTTCGCCGCCCCGTTTTTTGCGGTCTACCTTCTCAAGGATTTGCATATGTCCATGGCGTGGGTTATCGGACTCACCGTCTTGAGCCAGCTCTGCAACGTCGTGTTCTACCGGGTCTGGGGCAGGCTTGCGGACCGATTCAGCAACAAATCCGTACTGTCCATCTCCGGACCGCTCTTTATCGTCAGCTTCATCCTCTGGCCCTTCACGACCATGCCCGAAACCACGGTGTTCACGATTCCCCTCTTGATCATCATTCATATCCTGGCGGGCATTTCCACGGCAGGGGTCACACTGTGTACCGGCAGCCTTGCCCTCAAACTTGCCCCCTACGGCAAGGCTACCGCCTATGTAGCCGTTAACGCCCTTGTTTCGGGCATTGCCGCCACGCTTGCGCCCATTTGCGCAGGGTTTGCCGCCGACTACTTCACCCCCTACGAACTCATGGTGTCTCTCACCTGGCTGTACGGGGAGGAAAGGCGTGTCGCTTTCGACCTTCCAACCGTCGACCTGCGCGGACTCGACTTTGTATTCCTGATCGCATTCGTGTTGGGTGTTCTGGCGATGCAGCGCCTCTATCACGTGAGGGAGGAGGGGGAAGTGGAAGAGGAGGTCATCCGGCAGGCGCTGTTCTCCGAAATGCGCAAGATGGTCCAGCAAGTCTCGACCGTGGCCGGCGTGCGCCACATTACCAACTTCCCTTACGGCAGCCTGAAGCAATGGCGCAAGCGCCCTCGCGACGAAGACCGCTGGCTGCCCTGAGAAGGGGGGAGCGCTCGTGATGAAGGGTTGCCGCTGCTTGGCTCGCGGCTCGGGCCGGAGCCATACCACCGTCTCAACTACTTCCCACTCCCGCCACGAAAACAGAACCGCCCGCCGGTGAGGGCGGACGGTTCTCGATAGGATGCTTAGGAGAATTGGGGCTATGCGCCGGCTGAGCTTCCCGCGCCCGCTGCCATCAATCCGTCCAGCATGGAAATCATCGGCACAAACAAGGCCGCAAACAGAATCATTACCATGACGCCGATGACAATCGTCAGAATCGGCTGGAGCAATTCGCCAAGCGTTCCGATGGCGATGTTGACCTCTTCCTCGTAGGTGTCTGCGACGTGTTCGGCAATTTGCTCAAGCTGACCGGACTCTTCGCCCGTGACGAGCATGTCCGTTACGACCGCAGGGACAATGGACTTGGCGTCGCGCAGCGGCTGCTCGATGCCTTCGCCGCGTTCCACGCTGTCTCGAATGCGCTGCATGACTTGCGCCATGGCCTGGTTCTGAATGGCCCCCCGCACCAAGTCGAGGGTTACCATCATGGAAATACCGCTTCGCAGGAGCAGCGACAAGGAACGCGTGAACTGGACGACGGCCGACTTGCGGAGGATGCTCTTCCCCACAACCGGAATCATGAGTTTGCACCGGTCGGCGCGCAGCCGGTTCAAGGGGCTCCGGACCCAAATGCGGTACAGGCCGTACAGCGCGATCAAGGCGACGATTACGGGAACGACAAAGTACGCCGAACTGACGAACTTCACGAAATCGATGAACGCAGTCGTGTACCACGGCAGCGGGTGACCGAGGCGGGCGAAAAGCTCCTCGAATTCGGGGATCACGACTTTGGCGATCAGCAGGAGCACCAGCCCGCACACGAGGACCAGGATGGCGGGGTACCACATGGCTCCTGCCAAGCGGCGGCTCATCATCTCGCGGCCTTCCCGGTATTTCACGACCCGGCGTAGAACGGTGGTCACCGTGCCGCTCGCTTCACCGGCCCGAATCAAATTCACAAAAACCGGGTCGAACTCGTGGGGATGACGCTCGAAAGCCTGCCAAAGCGCATTTCCGCTCTCGACGTACCGCGTGATGTCGACCACCAGCTCGCGCAGCGCACGCTGTTCGCTGCGTTCGGAGAGAATGGTGAGCGACTTCAGCAGCGAGGTTCCTGCATCGAGCAACATGATAAGCTGGCGCAGAAAATCGTTGATATACTTCGCCCGCACGGTGGAGCCAAATAACGGTTTCGACATGACGGATGGAAGCGAGTACGAATGGGCCGCGGGCGCTTCCACGGCGGCTACGGCCTCGTCCAGGTCAAACGTAGACTTCGAGCCCGCCTTGCGCACCGAGCCTTTCTTTGCGGCGCTAACGCGCTTGAGTCCGGGAGCGCCCGGCTTGTCGCCCTTGATGGCCATTCGATCATCCTCCCTAACCAACCGGCTATAATTGCTCTACAGGGTCCCGGCGGGACCTTTGTCCCGCGCCCGGCGTCACGTGGACGGCTACGAGCGCCCTTGATTCCAGTACGTTATATGCGAAACACCCTGTGCATCCAAGGCTACAACGGCCTCGATGCGCGCTGACCCCAGAACCTGAGGCTTCTGCGTGGGGGCATCGACAGGGGTGCGTTCGACATTGCTTTCGCTCACGATGCGCCACGCCCGAGGCGCAAAGCTCAATTCCTGCGGCAATGCTCCGGACGCCGCTGCTTCCAGGCGCAGGTTGAAGGCCTCCGGCCCTTTGCCTGCGGCGGCGGCAAGCGCGTCAATGGAAGTAAACGGCCGCGCATTCGCGACCGCGGCGGCGGTTTCGGGGGTGATGTCCAGGACGGCTTCCAGCACCGGCGCCGACGCCGTATTCACATTGATATACCCAACGGCATTCTGCGGATCGGCCACCGAATAGACCGTGACCAGTCCAGGATCGACCGCGGCATACGCAGTGGGTTTCATGAGGCCGCGTGTGACCAGCTCGTCTTGGTTGCTGAGCCAGCGGCGATTGCTATCGTCGGGACTTGCCGCGCTTCCGTCGATGCGGGGCAGGCTGCTTCGTATCTGCCGGGCTTGATCGAGGCTGACGCCGAGCACTTTGCACAACACCTTCGGGGGCGCAAAATTTAAGTTGACCTTCGCGCTTTCCTCGCTGACGGTTACCTGGGTCTTGACACGCAACGTGTCGCTGGCAACGAGCGCGTCCTGTGCGGGGATTTCTTTGATGTAGACGGGGAATTCGAGGTCGATGGGCGCCGACACGACGGTCGCAACCGTGCCCGACGTCAGCGCGGTTTCAATGGCCGCCGTGGCGGCGCGCACGCCGCCCGCGGCTGCCTGCTCCGCACGAAGTACACTGAGACGAAGCTCCGAGTCCTTGTTCTCAACCACCATGTAGTTGACCCAAGCCACGGACAGCAGGGAAAAGACCGCCAGGAGGCCGAGTGCCAACACAAGCGCCGTCCCCGCATTCGAGCGGTTGGCGCGAAGTTTCCCAGCGTATCGAGGTTTAGTCGACATGGATGGTAAACACCGCCTTTCGGGCAACTTGCTCTCCCATGAGCCGTTCGCGATCGACGACCGTCATATTGATACGTACCGCTTCGGGCAGGGCGGACTCGTTCCACGTATCCCGCCACGTCCCATCGGCTGCCGCATATTCCACGATAAACTGCGTTACGCCCGTGCCTACGCCAATCTGGGCGCCCCTCAGTTCGGAAGACAACGGATCGGAAAGCGAACGCATCAGGCCGCTCTGCGGTTCCTCCGTTTTACATTCATATCGGACGATGGCTGCGGTCCTTTGTCCACCCGGAGTTTCCGACTCCACGGGGAACGCGAGCACCGAGTTGCCTGCATCGGACTTTTCTCCAACCAGACGGGCATCTATGAGCTTTGTCGAAACGACGGCCCCAATATCTTTGCGTATGTTTTCAATTGCGCTGTCGGCTTGCCGCTCCAGCGCCGTCCTGCTCCGCAAGGTGTTCCAGTAGCTGGTCATCTTGCCGTAGGTCGTGAACCCCACAGTCGAGACTATACCCAGGATGGCCATGACCACCAAGAGTTCAATGAGTGTGAAACCGGGGGCGTCTTGCTTGCTTCTCATGCGCTCCCCTTCTCGAAGTTCTTGGGCACGGCTGTTGTCAGCGTGATAACTTGCTTGCGTCCACCCTCAAGCCACGTCACGGCAACGCTCACCTCATAAACAAGCGAATCGGGCTTAGGCAGCCGCACGAAGATCTCGCTCGAAAACTCCGCGTAGAGAATCTGCTCGCGTACTTTTTGATTGGCATTGGAGGGTAGTGTGGCCGGAACCGGGATTCCCTGTTGGGGAACTGCCGGATCCGTGTCTTTCGGAACGATTTTGGAAAAGGCTGCATCCGCGAGCTTGGCATCGTCCGGCCATACGAATGCCGATGGGTTTTGTTGGAGTGCGGCGAGCCTTTCTTCCGCGAAAGCCGCCGCAATGGAAGTGGAGACGCTTCGGTCAGCGAGCAGCTTGCTCCGCGTGAAGCCTCCAATGACAATGAAGCTAGCCGCGCTTATCACCGCCAAGGCCACGATCACTTCCATGAGTGTGTAGCCGGCGTTTTGCCGCGCCCCCGAACCGCACATGACTCGTTTAAATCGAACCACCGTTGGTCGCTTTCCCTCTTCATCGGGCGCGCCTTCCGAGCAGTGCGCCACCCGCCGCGATCCACTATCGTCGTCGATTAAGTCTGTTGCCTGAGGAGAGTTTTGGTGGAGCGATAACGCCCCCTACTTGACTCCCTCCACGGCGCTATCGTAACTCAGGCTTCACGACATGTCAATGGAACAATTTGCGAGCGATCGCCGGGGCCCACGATTGGCGGGCTGCGTCGTAGCTAATCCACACACTCGGACCAAGCGTTGTTGCCCCACCCCATGTCGCCGAGTACCATACGTCAGTTGGGGCTTCCACTCGCCACGTTTTTGGAAGGGAATGAACGATGCGCTCTCGCCGCTACGGTCTCGGCAAAATCGCTGTTGCAGCAATGCTCCCGGCACTTCTATGGCCAGGGACCGCCCATGCCTATCTCGACGGGGGCACGGCAGCCCTCCTGTTTCAGGCATTGGCCGCGGGCGTGTTCGGGGCGCTGTTTGCCGTTAAGATGTTTTGGGCGCGCATCAACGCCTTCTTCCGGAAGTTGACCGGCCGGACACCGCACGAGAACGACACGAATGCGTGATGGCGAAATGCCTGGCGCCGTGAATCCGGCGTCGTTTCGCGATCCCGGCGGATTCGTCTTTCGAGGCGGTGACGGCATTCTCTATAGACAGATCAATGCGGAGGCCGGGGACGACTATCGAAAGCTGATGGAATCGGGCCTGTACGCGGACCTGACAAGCGTGGACCTGCTCATCGAGCACGACGAAGCCTCCTTGACCACGAGGCGTAGCGAGGCCGGGGAGATTGTGATACGGCCGCGGGAGTTGCCGTTCATCTCGTATCCCTACGAGTGGTCATTTACCCAACTCAAAGAGGCCGCGCTGCTCACGCTACGTGTGCAAGAGCGCGCGCTGCATTTCAACATGTGCCTTAAAGACGCCAGCGCCTACAACATCGCCTTCGAGGGAACGCGCCCCGTCTTCATCGACACGCTGTCATTCGAGCCGTATGCGGAAGGCGCGCCGTGGGTAGCCTACCGGCAGTTTTGTCAGCATTTTCTCGCCCCCTTGGCGCTCGCCGCGCATCGGGAACCGCGGATGAACAACCTTCTACAGGTCCACCTGGATGGCATACCCCTGGAACTCGCCTCCCAGTTACTTCCCCGAAGGACGTGGCTTAGGTTTGGCCTGTTGATGCACATTCACTTGCTCGCCTCGATGCAGCGTCGCGAGGCGCGCCGCCAGAAACAGCGCGCGCCGCTCGACGTGTCCGCGACGCAACGGCGCGGCGTGACCAAGACCGCGCTGCGAGGGATGCTCGATAGCTTGCGAAGCACGGTCGAGCATTTGACGTATCGAAAGCGGGTGACGGAATGGAGCGACTACTACGCCAACAATAGCTACACCGACGAAGGCGTGGAGTGCAAGAAGCGGCTAACGTCCGCGTATCTGGAGCGAACCAAGCCGCGTGTCGTATGGGACCTTGGCGCAAACACGGGGCAGTACAGCCGCATCGCGGCGCGAATGGGCGCGTACACGGTTGCGTTCGACATGGATTGGCGGTGCGTGGAGATCAACCTCGAAGAGTCGCGCTCCGAGCAACTCGACAACGTGCTGCCGCTGTGCATGGACCTGACCAACCCGAGTCCGGCGATCGGCTGGGCGCACCGCGAACGGTCCTCGCTGCAGGATCGTGGGCCCGCCGACACGATGCTCGCGCTCGCACTCATCCACCAC
>JBHEKO010000099.1:0-9464 GCA_041859475.1 Candidatus Hydrogenedentales bacterium | reverse complement strand
CGTCTCGGGCCGTAACCGCCGAAACGCAATAACCTGCCCGGTGACAATCAGAACCGATACGCCGAGGAATAACACAACAACCCATGTATCGAGATGAACCATAAGCCCCTTGCACGCGTTGCCCGCATGATACCCGAGGTCCAAGGTGAGTGTCTTCGCCGTAGCGCCCTTCTCCGTCGACACCCCCGTCGGCAGACGGGCGTCTTCACAGCTATCTCCCCACCCCGCCCTTCTTCAAGCGATGGAAATAGTGAATCATCCCGCCGGTCGCAACGAACAACACGGCATAGTAGATGCTAAACACAATCTCTGCCTGCGTTGTCTTGGGTCCTGTCACCAACTGGGCGCACACGTTCTGCACGATCAACACCAGCCACATGAGGCCGTAGGCATGCGGAACTGCGTCGTCGTCGAAGTAGGCCGTTCCGGGCCGGATAAAGGTCCGCACCAGCAACCACACCAGCGCCGCTATCATCAAGGGACCAAAGAC
The DNA here is from genome assembly GCA_041859475.1 of Candidatus Hydrogenedentales bacterium. Lineage (GTDB taxonomy): Bacteria > Hydrogenedentota > Hydrogenedentia > Hydrogenedentales > SLHB01 > JAIBAQ01. The sequence goes on along the minus strand of JBHEKO010000099.1, from coordinate 8,974 downwards.
CATCCACAGGACCCCGCTCCAATAGTCCTCATTCCCCACGTAGATATTGGCCCACCCCTTCAAGCCGTTCCTCAACGAAAGGCCCAGCCCCACCAACAACCCGAGATACGTGCCAAGCCGTTCCAGGTGCGGATGGTCGCTTGCCCACCCCGTCTCTACCGTCGCCTTTTCGGCTTCCGGCATCTCGCGGTTCACGAGGAAATAGGCAATCCCGTACGCGATACCGATGCTGATTCCTCCCGAGGATTCCCAGCACCGCCACCAATTGAACTCCACCCCTTTGAATAGCCCCGGAGCCCACTTCCAATTCTGCAACAACGCCCAGCCAATTCCATTCACGATCCCCACCGTCGAAATGAGCGTCACGTTCTTCCAATGCCGGCGCCCCACTTCGAACGCGAGGAATCCCAGATACAATCCCATGAGCGAGATGGCCGAGCGATTGTCGTTGATGACCCGCTTCAGAGTCGGGTTGGTCTCAAGATCCTGATACTTGGCCGCAATCGACTTGTACAGAGGAAGGAATACCTCCGGATACGCGTCGAACAACTGCCGCGCCACGACGACCCCGGCGATGCCGCATGCGATTCGCAAGGCCCATCTCACGGCGATTCGTCGTGCGCTGGACGGACGCTCCGCGCCGCACCACGCCAGCATGCACGCCCCAATCCCCGCCCACGGCATGCCCGCAATGAAGAGCCACAGAAATCCGTATGCCCGCGAAATGGGCTCGAACTCGTTTTTGCCCGCGTTCGTTAAGAGCCGCCCGTCGAAGAAGTTCGGCCACTGCGCCCAGCCCCGTCCTCCGGCAATCCCAAACCCCACCGTCATCGCCAGGATAATCCAGCCGGACGTATACCGCCGCGACTGCATGTCACCCGGCTCGCGCGCAATGAACCACCACGCCGCCCCCCATAGCACCCCGGCGAACACGCACCCCATCGAAGAGCCGTAGCCCGAACAGCCCCGCACCGCCCACGACATCGCCCCCAACGCCGAAAACAACGCCGTCGGCAACACAAGGTCCCGCATCCACGCTCGCCGAATTTCTGTACTCATGCCGCCCACTCTATCCAGGCACCTGGGCCAAGGTCAATTGCGGTCGTTCCAGGTGTCCGTCACGTCTGGACTGTCGGCCACCTTCATGGCGTGGTGTAGCGTGCCTGGATGCCACACCACAACCTGTGTACGGCGCATTGACAGCACCACCGCCAACAGGGGGGTGACGCCGCTTTTTTTTGACGATTCAAGGGGGTGTGTCGCCGCGTTGACAAGCTCGACTTGCGCGGGTGTCGCCCAACCGGACGGCGAAGAGCTATCCGGAGAGGTTACCAACGGCACAGATTTCGTCATCGCTTGTCCTTCCGCATCGCGTGCGGTCCTAACCCGGCGGTACGCTGGGGGGGTGATCACCCCCCTGCAATTTGACGGTTCAAGGGGTACCGCCTCTCGCCCGCCAACTTTCACTTGTCGCGAGGCCGGGCCGGTGTCGGGAGAGGAGGCCTCGGTAGAATCCCCCTATATATAGGTGCAGTTCGTTGCACTGGTGGCGGGGGTGCCGGGAGATGAAAGAGCCATTAACAAGGATGTCCAGGTTATAAAGGACTAAACTGCGGGGACGTGGGGAGGTTGAACGCGGGAACATTCTAATACGAATATTGCAATATCTGTGCCCATTGCAAGAGCAGATTCTCCCGCACACCGACAGGAATGAGCTAACCACGATCACCGCGCCGGGCGGACGCGTGTGGGAATATGAGCATAATGGGCTTGGCCAGCCGGTAACGGTGCTGGCCGGGAATGGCATGCGCACGGTGGAACCAACGACGCGCGGGGGCGGTTGGCGTTGGAGGCACTTCCATTTGCGACGTGTCTGTGGTAGAACAGAGCTATGATTGCGCACGCGGGGATAGCGACGAAGAAGGCCAATGTGGGCGCGCAACGCAAATCGTTCTGCCGGTCACACAATACCAATGAATTGCTGACAATCCCCATACGAAGCTCCCTCTTCTCCGTGACCTGTGGCTTGTGGTTCAATTCTCCGGAAATTTCACCACAGAGCCTCAGAGGCCACAGAATTTCAAGAGTAGAATCGCGCCGTAGCGGCAAGCGTTCTTGCCACTCCTCTCGGATTTGCCCCGCGATGGATTCGGTAGCGCGGCGTTCGCCGAACGCGGCGCGCGTGGCTCGCGGGCTTCCTGTTTACCGGCGATTCCAGGGCACCCAGCAGTCGGCAGTTCACCCCGCACTGGCTTCATCGAAGCAGGTGCTACCAAATGCTGCTCGCCTCGGCATGCCGTGTCGCGTTACGTCGAATTTCCGCGATGAGGGCAACGTGACGTACCAGTACGGCGGCGATGGCAAGCGGCGTACGCGGACGGCGGGGTCGTCGGGCAACGCGTACTGGAGGGACGCGGGGTATAACGTAATCGAAGAGGCGGTGGGTGCATCGCCAACGACGTCGAACATCAATTATGTCATCGACCACCCGGCGTCGTCGCGCGGGAATGTGTTGGCGGATATCCAGGGCTACGACGTGGTCACGGGCACGCCGCGTTATTACTCCCACGACCACCTCGGCTCCACGCGCACAATCCGCAACCAAGCCAAGGCCACTCTCGCCCGGTTCGACTACGACCCCTACGGCAGTCCCATCTCCCAAGGCGCCTCCGCCACCCGCACCTACACCGGCCACGACTTCGATTCCACGGCCGGGATGTATTTCGCGCCTTTTAGGTACTACGTACCGGGACTGGCGCGGTGGACAGAGAGGGATCCGCTGGGGATGGTGGATGGAGTAAATGTCTACGTCTATGGCCGCGGTGCTGCAGTGAATGGGCGTGACCCCCTTGGGACCGAATGGCCGGATCTTTTGGATTGGCTTTGGTGCAGACTTCTTAACAAAGCGCCCGCAGTGAAGCCGGTGAAGGATGTTGCGGATGCTGTTGAGCCAAATGAGGAGGCGGGGAGGCCGATAGAATTGCAAGCAGAGGCGGCACAAAATGACGTCGATGACCTAATGGATAACGTGCAGAACGGGCACTGCGATCCTCAGGATGCTCGCGGTTGCCCAAAGACCCTTATGAAGACACGAGTGGGCCCGGGTTCTCAGAAGGGCATTGACCACGTAACCGACACGGGTGCCAAAATCCTTCCTCCTGGTACGAGAGCTTTGGAAGAGCTGGGGAAACCTCCCGAGTGTCCGCCTGCTTCGGAGAGTCCAAAAACTCCAAGTCCGAGTACCGATCCACTACCCACAGGAAGTGGCGATGGCAATAGTTGCCCTGCTCCCGGCAGTAAGAAGTAATGAGAGTCCCCAAAGGACGAGATTATCCGCGTGGAATCCTAATGCCAGAACGCAAGACTCGCGGAGCCGAATGTCTATTACTGTATTATCCGATGACCATGTGTTTCCTTTGAAGCGAGATAGAAGCTATACACACAGATATGGGGGGGCAAGATGTGAGCAATACTATCCAAGAGGACCGTAGATATCTTCCCCTGTTCTTCGCAATTGTCTCAATATGGGCTCTCCGTTATGCCTGGAGATGGCTGCAAGCAAGCCTAATTCCGCCAGATTTTGAGCCAAGCTACAGCGTACTTCATGGGGTATGCGTAACTCTGTCTGGCGCACTTATTAGTCTCGTGATTGGCGCCCCAGTTGTCCGGTGGTACTGGAACCTCTATATTTCGCGATATGCTGGCTACAAGACAATTGACTACAAGACAAGTGTGTCATTGATGGTTTTGTATCTCCTGCTAGAACTAATGAAATAGAGTGACAGTCATATATTGCTAATGCTAGGATTTAGTTATACGTGCCCATGGCAAGAATAGACTCTCCTCTGCACCGACCGGAACGAGTTGAGCACGATCACCGTGCCGTGCGGTCGCGTGTGGGAATATGAGTATAATGGGCTTGGCCAGCCGGTATCGGTGCTGGCCGGGAACGGCATCCGCACGGTGGAACCTACGACGCGCGGGGGCGGTTGGCGTCGGACGCACGCGGCATTCCTGGCCCCTCTTCATCTGTGGCATCTGTGTCTATCTGTGGATGGACTCTTGACGCAATTCTCTCCGTAGTCCATAGAATCTTCCCACTACACACACCGCCGCATTCACAGACGAGAGCGCAAAATACTGGGAGCGCTCTATCGTGTACGGATTGCCGCGCGGAATCCTCGTCACACGCGGATGTAGATCTTCTTCTTGTTCAGGACATAGACAAAGGCGATGGACAGCGCCAATCCCAGCAGCGCCAGTGCGGCTTCGAGGCCGGGGGCGAGGGCATCCTTTCCTGCGATGAGGTTGGCCCACCCGCTGAAGTTGGTGATGTTGTCGAAGAAGTAGACAGCGATGGAGTTGGAGCCGATCCACAGGAAGGGGGGAATCCACCATTGCCATTCCTTGATGTCGATCATCCAGATGAACGCGCCCAGGAGCATCAGGCTGTAGCCGCCCGACACGAATACGTAGGAAGGCGTCCAGAGGCGTTTGATGATCGGCATCTGATATCCCCACAGATAGCCGATGACCACCAGCGCGAGACCCACGAGCAGGAGATACCGCGCCTGCTTGTCCTCCGAGAAATCCGTCTCGCGCAGGAAGATGGCCGTGAGCGCCCCGATGATGCACGTAGCAATTGCGGGGAACGTGCTCATGAGGCCTTCCGGGTCGGTGCTGAAGTAGGGCGGAATGAGTGTGTCGAGATAGTGGATGATGTTGTGTCCGCGCGTCATGAGAATCTCGGTCTCTCCCGGCGCGGGAATGAAGGTCAACGCAGCCCAGTAACAGCCCAGCAGAACGGCGGCCGTGGCCAGAAGTCCGCGCCACTCGAATACGCACAGAAGCAGGCCCGTCGCCAAGTAACAGAATGCGATGCGTTGCAGCACGCCGCAGAGCAGGTTTTCGCCGAGAATGCCCGCGAACCCATCCCAATACACAATGTCGATGGCATCATAAACCGCCCCGAGGAGCAGGAGGAACGCCGCGCGCCGCACAATGCGTTTGATGGCCGAGGCTTTTCCGTGCTTTTCGACAATCTTGCTCAGGGAGAAGACGGACGACATGCCTACCATGAATACAAATAAGGGAAAGATAAGGTCGTAAAAACGAAAACCTTCCCAGCTCACGTGTTCAAGCTGTTGGGCAATAGCTTTGATCGGCGCCGGAGCCGCCTCGCCGCCCGTCGCCTTCTGAAGGGACTGGCCAATGGCGTCTGCGCCGATAATCCAGAACATGTCGAAGCCGCGCAGCACATCCAACGCAACCAGGCGCGTGCTTTGAGGTTGGAGAACGACTGGCTTGGGGATCGGCAGATGATTCGCCAGGACCATGTTGCCGCACTTCGGGCACTTGCCGAATTTGCCCGCAAACGCCGGCGGGATTCGAAGGTGATTCCCGCAATCCGGGCAGTCCTGCTCGATGAACACGGATTCCGTCGACTCAGGATTCTCTGTCGCCATATTACTTCGCCTCCCAGGGTTCACGAGACGATACATGAGCGCGGCCGGATAGAAATATGCCCCCAATGTGCGCAGTACTATGCCAGCAGGTCTTCGTCTCGATACGTTGCAGCGGAATTCGACGGGCCAAATCCTAGTTCCAACGCTCCAGAATTTCAAGGAACGCGAAATGGGCATTTTGCGCGCCCCTACTGTCTTACTGACAGGGATAACGCCCAAATGGTTGACTGGTTCACGCACGGCGTTTACTATTCGCATACAGACTAGTGGCTCGTTTGAGACGGGATTGGGACGCATGAGGTTCTGTGGTTAGGCGAAGGGCCGGCTGGAAGCCAGCGTTACCGCACTGAAGATCGACCGGTACGATTCACCAGGGAAAAGAAGGGGGAGCGAAATCATGCTGGCGCGTGTGCAGTCTTGCGCCGTACTGGGAATCGAAGGCTATCCGCTCGCCGTCGAAGTGGACAACAGCCTCGGCGGCAACCTTTTCATCTTGGTCGGACTGCCCGATGCCGCTGTCAAGGAAAGCAAAGAACGCGTCGGGTCTGCTCTCAAGAATTCCGGATTCCGATATCCACGTGGCGTGATTGTCGTCAACCTCGCGCCCGCCGACATCCGGAAAGAGGGCAGCGCCCTCGACCTCCCGATAGCGCTCGGACTCTTGGCGGCGTCCGAGCAGATCTCCGGCGTTCGCTACAACGAATACGCCGCCGCGGGCGAACTCGCGCTCGACGGTTCCCTCCGGCCCGTCGCCGGCGCGCTGTCCATGGCGATGGCCGCGCGCGACGCGAAGCTGAAAGGAATCATCCTCCCCAAGTGCAATGCCGAAGAGGCGGGCGTCGTGCCCGGGGTCGACGTGATCGCCGCGTCGACGCTCGCGGAAGCCGTGGCGTTCATGACCGGCGCGATGGACCGCTCGCCGTATCGCACCGACCTGACCGCGACCCTCGAACAGGCGCGCATCGAAGCGCCAGACCTGACCGACGTAAAAGGCCAGGCCCACGTCAAACGCGCGCTAACCGTCGCCGCCGCCGGTGGGCATAACCTGCTCATGATCGGCCCGCCCGGCACCGGCAAGACCATGCTCGCCTCGCGGTTGCCCGGCATTCTCCCGAACATGTCGTTCGAAGAGGCCCTTGAAACGACGCGCGTCTATAGCGTCGTCAACGGCGCAAGCGGCAAACGAAACCTGATCGCGCAGCGGCCGTTCCGCGCGCCCCACCACACGGCGACGACGGTCTCCATCTGCGGCGGAGGCGGCGGCATGCAGCCCATGCCCGGCGAGGTCAGCATGGCCCACAACGGCGTGCTGTTCCTAGACGAACTGCCCGAGTTTAATCGCGGTGCGCTGGAGGTCCTGCGCCAACCGCTCGAAGAAGGACTCGTCCATATCCGTCGCGCCCAATACTCGGTCACGTTTCCGAGCCGCTTCATGCTCGTCGTCGCCATGAATCCCTGCCCCTGCGGGTATCGAACGGACCCCCGAAAGGAATGCCGCTGTTCCACCGGCGAAGTCCAGCGATACATGTCGCGCCTCTCCGGGCCGCTGCTCGACCGCATCGACATTCATGCCGACGTGCCCGCGCTCAGCTTCGAAGAGTTAAGCGACAACCGAGAATCGGGACCGACGAGCGCGGAGGTCGCCGCGACCGTGCAAGCCGCGCGCGATTTGCAGCGCGCCCGCTACAACGGCTCGCACGCGTGCAACGCGCACCTCGATTCAAAGACCCTCCGCAAGCACTGCGTCCTCCCATCCTCCGCGGAAAAGCTTCTCGAAACCGCCCTCAACCAACTCGGCCTCAGCGCACGCGCCTACGACAAAGTCCTCCGCGTTGCCCGCACGCTCGCCGACCTCGACGTCTCCGAATCCATCCGCGACAACCACATCACCGAGGCCATCCAATACCGCAGCCTGGATCGGCAAATGTTCTGAGGCCTGCCGCTGCAATCTGTCCTCTCCGCACGTTGCCGGAAATCCCTTGCAGGATTGTCTATTATCTGGAGGTTGGCTCCGGGAGATGATGGCGATGGTTGCGATTGATGTGCTCCTTATCGAGCGATGGTCCAGGATTGGCGATGCCGAGGCATTCAATGAACTGGTGCGCCGCCACGCAAATATGGTCTACGGAACGTGTCTGCGCGTTTTGAGGAATGGGGCGGATGCGGAGGAGGTATCCCAGGAGTGTTTCCTCCAATTGGCGCAGGCAGGAGGCAGCATTCGTAGTTCTGTCGCGGGCTGGCTTCATGCCTTGGCGACGCATCGGTCGCTGAATCGAATCAAGAGCGATGCGCGGCGTCGCGATAGGGAACGGCAATTCGCGGAGCACGTGCAGGAATCGCAGCGCGTCGAATGGAATGCACTGGAGGCGGTGGTCGATGAGGCCATTGCCGAATTGCCGGAGAAGCTGCGTGAAGTCGTCGTTTCCCATTTCTTGGAACAACGTTCCCACGAAGCCGTCGCAGCCGACCTTGGCATTCCCCGGCGGACCGTCAGTTTCCGCATCCACAAGGGCGTCGAGCAAATACGGGCGCGCCTTCGGAATAAGGGCGTCCGCGCGGAATCCATGGCGTTGGCTGGTCTGCTTCGTGGGGGAGCCGTTGAAGTGGCTCCGTCCAGCCTTGTCGCGTCTCTAGGAAAGCTGGCATTGGCAGGAAATCTGCCCAGGGCAATAGTCGCCGTGTCGTCCGGTGATGGATTGCTGATTGCGGCGCTGAAGGTGTTCGTGGCTGTATCCATCATCGCTGTCGCGGGCCTTTCCGTCCACGTTGCAGTTCGAGATGGCCGCGTCACATGGCAGGACATGATGCGACCGAAAAGCCAAACGGAAGAGTCCGTGAAGTCGCCGCAGCCGCCAGTATCCGAGCCAGAAATACAGGCGGAAGCCGGGACGCCTGTCCCAGCAGATAGCGCTCCGGTAGCGCCGCGTGACACGGACGAGATCACGGACAGCAGTCTATACATTGCCGTTTCTGGCGCTGTCTACGACGAGAACGCCCAACCGGTTCCGTGGGCAAAGGTGCTGCTCATCGTCGCGACGCGTCGCTCGCGGATTTACGAGGCGACTACAGACGGCTCGGGCCGTTATGTGTTCACGGACGTGAGGCACACGGGCCGGGCGCAGTTCGTCATCGCCAGACACGGCTACACGAACGACTTCACCCCACTGGAACTGAGCGCCGGACACGTTTACAAGGACCAGGATATCGGCATACGTCCTGGGCTGGCGGTGGAGGGGGTGATCACCGCCCCGAATGGAGAACCTGTGCTCGACGCAGTCGTGTGGGCAGTCGAAGCATGGAACGAAGACACCTACGCGCCCCAGACCACCATGGTCTTCGCGGCCGCCGTTACGGACGGCGCGGGCCGCTTCGACATGGGCATGGATGCGAAAGCGGTCTGGGCCCACGTCTGGGTCAATTCGGAATCGCGCGGCACGGATTGCTTCTCGCGCGTTTCGTTGAGGGAAGAGAGCTTGCAGTTGCAGATGAAGGAGAAGGCGACGATTCAC
>JBHEKO010000803.1:0-4020 GCA_041859475.1 Candidatus Hydrogenedentales bacterium | reverse complement strand
GGAAGCCTTGGGAAGCAAGGACGACCTGCTTGCCATACGTGCGGTATTGGCTGCCCATTCGGGGCGACCCAACATGGACGTGCAGAAAATACGCACGGTAACGGACAGCTTCGACGCCATGCTGTCCGCGGAGCCGTACTCCGCAACGGAAGCACGGCAACTGCTTCCCCAGGCGCTCTTGGCGCTTGGACCCCAGATTAACGTTGTCTTCGGGTGGTCCGACTGGAAGATGAACCCGAAGGATGCGGAACGCACGGTCGATTCCCAAGTCTGGCAACTGCACTTCTTCGAGATGCACGAAGCGGACATTATGGCGCACTACAGAGCCTTTGCCGGAGACTTCTTCGACCATGCCCAGCCCGTGCCGGACCCGGACCCGGACCCTCTATCGCGGATTCTCGGGACCACGATTGTCCCGCTGCGCGACGACGAGATTGCCGTCGTCGACTTGGGAAACGGACAATACCACCTGGGTGTGGTCTTGCCGAAGATCACCTTCCGCAACAAGCACAAGAATCGGGGCCTTCCCCGGCTGTTGGCGCTGGCGGATACCCACTTTAGCGCCGGCTGGCAGGTCTATACCTGCCGGGGCAGTCAGGACGACCTCATAGACTATTGCCTTATGCAATCGCTGAAGAACCCAATCGTCGCGCACCAGAACGTGTGGATGCACGTGCTAGAACGCGTCGCGCCATCGCGCCCGAAATCCGCGACCATCGAAGAAGCGCTCGGGCGCCGTTTCCAAGAGACGGGCTGTGCCGATATGAAGGAGTGGGAACGAAAGGTCTGGGCCAGAAAGACGCCCGATCTCCTACGAGATACGCTTCAGAGCTACATGCCCTATATGAACGTGGCCCTGGCGAAAGAGAAGCGTCCTATTCTACTCGACACCGGCGTGCCTGCCGATATCCGTGCGCGGCTTCTCACTTGGCACTACGTCTTAAATCCCTCGAAGAGATTCCTCGAGTTCACCCCTCAGATACTCTCCGACCTGCAGGCCCTCACCGAAGATCCTACTCCCATCCCGTCTTGCCTGCCCGAAACGCTCGACTTGCCGGAATGCCTGGGCGTGGCCCCAATTCTCGAAAGGATCTACCAACACCAAAGAAAAGACGATGTCACCCCCGACGCCGAGGCGCTTCCCAAGAAGAACTACCGCCATTGACAGATGTTGCCGCAATCGCCGCCAGCCACAATTGGCGAAGCCGCTCGGCTACGCCTGGACGAAGTGGCGCAAGCGGCGAAAAAGAACGCACGCACGGAGACGGATGGGACCGTGGCGATTGAGGGCCCGTGCACATTCACCAACTTCCCAAGTGGCGAAGTCCATTGGATCAAGATCGAGAAGGGGCGTTCGCGTTTACAAATGACCGGTAGCGGCGCGGATACGGCGCGCACCTTCTGGCTCTACTGGTGAAATCGTTCGGCGGCCGGGGCGCACTTGCTGTCGCAAGGTCTCCCGCCTCCGTCACCCCCGCGAAGTCGGGGTACTCCCTAGCGCACCCTTAACAGTCGGCCCCCCGCGTCTTCGTAGGGCGGACTTTCCAGTCCGCGCAAGCCGCCCTCCCCGAGTGCAACAAATGTCCCTATATGTAAGGGACATTTTGCGAGGACTGAATTATGCCAATCCCAATCCCATTCCAGACTCCCGGTCGTACCCGGCCTGCGTCCAGACTTCGGAAGCGGCGGCGCCCCCCCTTGTATCGTCAAAATACATACAGCCCCTGCCGCGAAATGGGTGCAGGTTCACTTCCCGTTCCCATGCGGATTTCACCGCCAACGCAGATGTTAACCGGGGGTTCCCCCTTGTATCGTCAAGTTTCATGGGGTGCGCCCCTGGGGAGAACGGCGAAACGCGCGTCGGGCGACCAAGAAGAATGAAGAGAGCAGCGAGACATAGCCAGTATGGCCGCCGCAAGTGGCCAGGGTCGGGAAATGTTAACCAAGGGTTCCCCCTTGTATCGTCAAATTTTACGCGTACACCCCCTGGAGCGAGTGGCGAGGCGTAGCCGTCCGGTCACCGCAAGTGGCTGGGTTGGGAGACCCGGCACAACCCGCGGACGTTTCACCAAGTTTGCTCGAGGTTGCCTGCATTTGAATTTCCAGTGCGCCCAACGATTTCCCTCGAGGACCCAGTCCAGGTCGAACCGGGTTCCATCGCTTCGTGCAACGAACTGCAGTGCGAACGGGAACGATTGGCCGCGGAAGAGCACGCGGCGGTTGTCGCTGCACGTGATGGGACTAGAGACAACTTGTCTGGATTGGGCAATCTCCCCTATCGTGCACGGAATCTTGGTGTCATCAAATGAGAGAACAAGGGAAAAGAACGACAATGCGCCTTTCTGTAACGCTCAGAGCGAGCCTTTGTGTATGCGTTATTTTGGTCTTCTTCGGGCAGCCTGCGGGAGCAGATGGCAGGGATGGAGCTGTGTCCTTGTTTGATACCAGTTCGCCAAGTACGTCCAGGGCGTTGCTCCGCAATGCCGAGACTATGAAACGCATGGAACGCGCAAAGCATACCGTGCTGGAGATTGGACCTGAGACCGATCCGTACGAGAATGTCGCGTGGGAGTTTGAATTCATCAAGCCACTTCCCAGCGCGTGGCAGCACGTGGTGTTGGAGGTCGAGTTTTTCGATGAAGGCGCCGGAGTCATTCAACCGCACCTGCTCAAAGACGACTCCTTTTCGGGCGAATGGTCGCGTCCGAACCGATCTGTTTCCTTTACGCGTTTGAATACAAAGACCTATCGCCGGGCCTTCTTTGAGTTTGACGCGGCACCACTGGATTCTATGGCGACGAAGAATCCGCATCTGAGAGTGTTCGGGCTTCAGTACCTTCGCGCGATACGCGCGCATGGCGCGCTATCTGCTTCGCGATGGCACGCAGCGGAAAGGAGTGTGCCTGGCAAGGTTGAGCCTATGCTTGCGCTTCAGCGTCCCATGCAAATCAATTGTACGGTTGGAATACCGGATGTGGGCAATCCGCCTTCGCTGGCGGTTGCGCTGGAGAACATACGCGAGTACGCGCCGCTCGCAAAACTCTTGGGATTTACGTCCGTCGAGTGCTTTGTCCGTTGGGATCTGTTGGAGCCTCGCGAAGGAGAATTCGATTTTTCGCATTACGACACCCTTGTAGATGCTATCCAGAAGCGCGGGCTAAAGTGGTTTCCCAATTTGGTAATAACATCCGCGTTCGCGCTGCCAAGTTGGTACTACGAATCAGGCGAGCACAACGGTCTTTGCTGCTTGGAACACCAACTACTGAATCAGGTGCCGACGATATGGAACGACGACACCAAGAAGCGCGTGACCCGCGTGCTGTCCGCTTTCGGCAAACACTACGAGGCGAAGGGTGTGCTCGAAGCCGTACGTCTCGGGCCAAGCGGGAATTTTGGCGAAGCGCAGTACCCCGCGGGGGCAGGCAGTGCGCTTGGCTACCAAGGCGAACGAATGCATGCGCATATTGGATGGTGGGCCGGCGACTCGTTTGCGAAGACTTCGTTTCAAGAATTTCTGCGGACACGATACGGAACCGTGGATGCGCTGAACGCAGCATGGGGCGAAAGCGCAGCATCGTTCGAGTGCATTACCCCGCGACTGCCCGAGACGTATGCGACGCGTCGCGGCCGATTGGATATGACGGAGTGGTATACGGCATCGATGACGCGTTGGTGCGACTTCTGGGCTGAAGCAGCCCGCGCGGCCATGCCCAACACGCCCATCTACATGTCTTCCGGCGGCTGGGGCTTTCGCGAATCAGGCACGGACTTTACTGCGCAATCAGAGTCCATGATGAAGCATGGCGGTGGAATTCGTCTCACAAATGAGACCGATAGTTTTGAGCAGAACGTTTACGCAACGCGCCTGGCGGCGACTGCGGCACGACTCTATGGGATTCCTCTTGGATACGAGCCCGCCGGATACCATAGCGGACGCGGCACTGTCGCGCGGTTCTTCAACACGATTACGACGAATGGCGCAAATCTTTACACGCGCCATTCAGTGCTGTTCGAGAACTC
>JBHEKO010000675.1:0-8195 GCA_041859475.1 Candidatus Hydrogenedentales bacterium | reverse complement strand
TTTCGGTTTCTGTTGTGCAAAATCAGTCTACCGAACTGGGGATTCGATGCCTTCTTTTCATTCTCCTTCCTGCCTCAAAACCTCCAAGGGGCTAAAACTCGTCCCTTTTCCTATTCGTTGCACTTACAATAAGAACTCAGGGGCGCCGCGCTCCGTCGGTGCTTGTGTGTCATGGCACAGCGGGGTAGAATTCCTATGGAAGCGTGTCTTCATACAGAGGGGCAATTGTGGATCTCGAAGTAACGTGCGCGTGCGGTCGCCGCTTGGTTGTTTCCGAGTTTGCCATAGGCATGACGAATCCATGCCCTGGCTGCGGACAGCCGCTTACCGTCAGCCTCAAGAACGCGCGACCGGTCGGCGGCGATGTCGCGCCCTCCCCAAGCAGCGCGCCCCCCGCTCCGGAACGTCCCCCTGTCTCCGAATTTTCCGCCCCGCCCCAGCCTGCGGCCAGGCAAGTCTCGGGAAACCAGTGTGCGCGATGCGGGCGGACCTTTCGCGGCGACTGGGATCGCTATCGGACTTCCGAGGGCATCGTCTGCCACATTTGCAGCAACCAGGCAGTAGACAAAGCGGACCAATCGATTACCGGATTCATCGAGCCGGTCGAGAGCATCCGGATCGATACCGCTGCCGCAGAACCCATACCGCCGGAGCAGCGGGTTGTCATTCTCGAAGGCGAGACTCCGTGGTACGAGCGCATCCTTCCCGATGATGAGACCATGCATAAGGTGGCTATCGCCGGGGCGGTCGTCGTCATCGCGCTGGGGCTTTACTACTGGCTCACCATGGGCTTTGAAGTCCCGTCTCCCGATGCCGTTCCCTCCGGCGACGGGGTAGCCCAAGGAGAACTCGATGCCTCCGCAACCGCCGTGGCTACCGAGGCCCACGGCTGGGCGCTCGTGGCCATCGGAATGTTCACGAAGTTCGTCGCCTGCTACATCGGCATCTTCATGTATTTGACGTGGGCGAACCGCACCCCCAACGAGACCTTGGTGGCGAACCTGATCGTGATCCTCCCCGTGGCCTTGGGTATCGCACTGGTCTCTTATATCCCGTTTGTCGGCTTTATCTTCGTGGTCATGATTTTGTTCAAGCTCTATGACTTCGAGTGGTTCGACCTTGTCCGTCTTCCCCTCTCGCTTCTGGTAGGAAATATCTTCGGCTCATTCCTGTACATCCTTCTCGCAGGACTCCTGGGTCTCACCCTTTAGAGTCAGCCGACGCGAGGACACGCTACGCTCCCGTTGATAGCCTCGGCGGGCGCACGATTCGCAAAACAATCTCTTCGCCTTGACAGACACCTCTTAGTTGTGTAATATATCGCAAGTTCTGCATGCTGAACGCAAGGCTTGTATAAAAATCATCGGGAACTATTGGGAATCACCCCGCTCGTATTCGGGTGTCCGGTGCTATTCGCTATGCAGGCTTCTGTAAGTATCTTGGTTTACATGCTTTACAACATTTCGCCAGGGCTGGGAAGATTGACGCAACGCTCGCATCGGGCAGGAGAGGTTCACCATGAAGCGACAGGGGTTCACCCTAATTGAATTACTGGTTGTGATCGCCATTATCGGAATCCTGGCGGCGATCCTTCTGCCCGCTTTGGCGCGGGCACGGGAAGCGGCACGGCGCGCCGGTTGCCAGAACAACCTCAAGCAACTTGGTCTGGTGATGTTCATGTATGCGGGCGAGAGCAAGGACAAACTTCCGCCGCGACAGACCTTCAAGTGCAATGGAACGTTGGGAACGGCGATGATCTTCAGCGGCCCGGCCCTGATGCCGGAATACCTTACGGACGTAAACGTGGTGTGGTGCCCCTCTTGGGCGGGCCAATCCAGCGCCTTGGAGCGCTACGATGGGGCGAGTGGCAACGGAAACGGTATTGTGGAACCCTGCGAATTGACCAAGGAGCCCTACGACTACACGGGGTGGCTTATCCTCGACGACATCAACGTCCTTGGTGCGGCGCTCCTGGGTACGGTGGGCACGGATACCGGGGGGCGGTTTGCGGAGTCGCAATTCCTGAACACGCCGTGGGGCGAATTGGCTCAGGAGAATGTGGCCAGCGGAGGAGAGGCCAGCGACCAGGACTTCACCGTGTCCGCCGCGCACGCAGGCACGCAGGCCGGCGGCGGGGACACCCTCTTCCGGTTGCGCCAAGGGATCGAGCGCTTCCTCATCTCCGACATCAACAACCCGGCGGCCAGCAGTGAAGCTTCAAGCACCGTCCCGGTTTGTTGGGACCACATAACAACTTCCGTGGCCGACTTCTCGCATGTGCCCGGCGGCGGCAACGTACTCTTCCTGGACGGGCACGTCGATTTCCTGCGGTATCATTCCGAGCGCTTTCCCATGACGGAAGACAGCGCACGCACGTTCGGGCGATACAATCGTCCCTTCGACGGGTTCTGATTCTGCCTTCGTAGCATCCGGCTTCCACGCCGGACGTCCCCGGGCTACGAGACCCAAGCTTCTAGATGTTGAGCGGGCGGCCGTCCACCGCGAGGGCCGCCTCGCGCAGGACTTCGGAAAGGGTTGGATGCGCGTGGCAGGTGCGGGCGATGTCCTCGCTGCTCGCGCCAAACGCCATGGCCGTGGCGGCCTCGGCGATGAGGTCGCCGGCCCGCGGCCCGATGATGTGCACGCCCAGAATCCGGTCGGTCGCCGCGTCGGCGAGGACCTTCACAAACCCGGTGGTATCGCCCAATGCCCTCGCACGGGCGTTGGCCATGAACGGGAATGAGCCTTTCCGGTAGGCGACTCCCTGTTCCTTGAGCTGGTCTTCGGAACGGCCCACCGTGGCGATCTCGGGATGCGTGTACACCACGCCGGGAATGGTGTTGTAGTCGACGTGCCCGTAGCCGGTGGCAAGGTATTCCACGCAGGCAACGGCCTCTTCTTCGGCCTTGTGCGCCAGCATGGGGCCCCGCACCACGTCGCCAATGGCGTAGAGACCGGGGACGCCCGTCGCGAAATGGTCGTTGATGGGAATCGCCCCGCGCTTGTCCGTGGCGATGCCAACGGAGTCGAGGCCAAGCCCTTCCGTGTTGGGAATGCGCCCCACGGCGAGGAGTACGCGGTCGCACTTGATGGGGTCGCCGCCTTCCGTCTCGACCACACAGTGTTTCTTTTCGGCGCGCGCGGCAGTGACTTTGCACCCCAGTCGAAACTGGAATCCCTGCTTCTTGAAGATCTTCTCCGCCTCCGTCGAGAGGCCGGTATCCATTCCCGGGAGAATGCGGGGAAAGTACTCGAGAACCGTTACGTTGGAACCGAGCCGTCGCCAAACGGAACCCAACTCGATGCCGATGTATCCCGCGCCGATAACGACCAAGTGCTCGGGCACGGTGGGATAGCTTAACGCTTCCGTGCTGGTTCCGATGCGGTCGCCGTCCAGTGCGACGCCGGGAAGCGGCGTCGGCTTGCTTCCCGTCGCGATGAGGATGTGCTTCGCGGTAAGGGTGACGGGCGCTGCGCCCTCGACAACGACCTTGCCGGGGCCGTCGAGCCGGCCGCGTCCTTCGTATCGGGTGATTCCGTGCTTCTTGAAAAGGCCTTCGATGCCCTTCGTGAGCGTGCGGACAATGCCGTTCTTTCGCTTGAGCATCGTTTCGAGGTCGAACTCCAGGGAACCGGCTTTAACACCGTGGCTTTCGAACTCTTCCTTGGCCGCCCAGAAACGTTCGCTGGATTCAAGCAGGGCCTTGCTGGGAATGCATCCCACGCGCAGGCAGGTGCCGCCGAGGGCATTCTCCAGTTCGATGCAGCCGACGTTCATGCCGAGCTGCGCGGCGCGAATGGCCGCCGTGTAACCACCGGGGCCGCCGCCAATTACGATCAAGTCATGGTGCGCTTGACTCATCCGTTACTCCTTGGGGCTTGCGATGAGGTATGAACTGCAATCCAAATAGAAGGAAGATGCCGGCCATAATCGCCACATCGGCCACGTTGAAAACGCCGGTCCGCAGATTGCCAATCCCCAGCACCATAAAATCGATGACGACACCGTCAAAACGGATGCGGTCGATGAGGTTGCCGATTCCTCCCGTCAGGAGGAGAGAAAAAGCGATCAACTCCCCGCGGCCCAAGCTCGGCTTGAAGAGAATCATGCCCGTCAGGCAAAGAAGGATAGCCCCGGTGAATACCGTGAGCAGCCAGAAGCGGGCGCTCTCGGGCATTGTGGCCCCGAGGCTGAGAAAGGCGCCCTTGTTCTCCGCGTAGTGCAATACGGCAAACTGCCCAAGCACGGGAATGGGGCTCTCGCCCGCCAGCGTACTCAGGGCAATCTTCTTGGTAATCTGATCCAATCCGATTCCGATGCCGGCCAGGACACATACAAAGAGACACCGTCTTACTCGTGAAGTGGTCTGCATTTCCGTTCCATCGATCTCCCGCGCGTCCGTTGCCGACATTCTCTGGCCGTCTCCTATACTTCAAGCATCATGCGTTCGGGATTCTCGATGCACTCTTTAACACGCTTCAGAAAGGTTACCGCTTCGCGGCCATCGACAATGCGGTGGTCGTAGGTAAGCGCAACATACATCATCGGGCGAATCACCACTTGTCCGTCGCGCGCTACGGGACGGTCTTGAATGGCGTGCAGTCCCAGGATGCCGCTTTGCGGCGGGTTCACGATGGGCGTCGATAGCATGGAACCGTAGACGCCGCCGTTGCTGATGGTGAAGGTGCCGCCTTCAAGCTCTTCCAGACGAAGCCGATTCTCTTTGGCGCGCGCCGCGAAATCGGCAATGGTCTTCTCTATTTCGGCGAATCCCAAACGTTCGGCGTTGCGGATGATGGGCACCGCCAGACCCTTCCCGCCGCCTATCGCCACGCCAATGTCGTAAAAGTGGTGATAGACAAGATTCCCGTGACGGATCTCGGCGTTCAACCGAGGGCACGTCTTCAGCGCTTCAATGGTCGCTTTGACGAAGAACGACATGAAGCCCAGCTTCGCGCCGTGCTTCTCCACAAACGTGTCCTTGAATCGCTCCCGAAGCGCCATCACTTCGCTCATGTCGAGTTCATTGAACGTCGTCAGCAATGCGGCGGAATGCTGTGCCTCCACGAGGCGCTCGGCAATCCGCTTCCGCATCGGCGTCATGGGCACGGCCTCTTCCGAGCGGCTTGGGGCATAGCTTGTTGCGGCCGCTTGCGTGGCCGCCGCCGCGGACTGGTCGGGCTTCGGCGATGGAGAAGGCGCGACGGGCGCTGGAGGCGCGGCCTTGACCGGTTCCTCCGCTTTCGGTTGCGCAGCCCCGACGCGGCGTATGACATCTTCCTTGAGAATGCGGCCTCCGGGGCCCGTTGGCTTCACATCGGCGGCCTTGACGCCGAGTTCCGCCATGGCGCGCTGGGCGGCTGGCATGACACGCTGGGAAGCCACCGGCGCCGCTGCTTCCACTTTCTTGGATGCAGCAGGCGTCTTGCCTCCTGGGGCCTTTTCCGCGGGAGCCTTGGATTCCTCCATCAGCCCGACCACTTCGCCCACTTTCGCCGTCTGGCCTTCGCTCTTCAGAATCTGCGTCAAGGTTCCCGCAACAGGCGCCAGCACTTCCATGGTTGCCTTGTCCGATTCCACTTCGGCAACAGCCTCGTCTCGCGCGACGAAGTCGCCGGGGGCTTTTCGCCACGCCCCGAGTTGGACCTCGGTAATGGATTCGCCAACCGTGGGAACCTTTAGTTCAACCGGCATGCTGCACCTTCTTCCTCTTCCGTTTCGTGGTTGATAGCATCATGGCATATTGGGGCCAGGCTCGGACACGCTGCGCCCTTCACTGCGGGAAACCAGCCTTCGGGCCGAATGCCTGTTCAAGCAGCAAGCGTTGCTCGTTCTTGTGGCAGTTGGACGATCCCGTTGCCGGGCTTGCCGATGCCGCCCGGCAGACGCTGTGAAGCGGCCATTTCCCCAGCAAGAGGAACCCGAACTCGCCTCGTATCCGGCGCCAGGCGCCCATGTTGCGTGGTTCCTCTTGGACCCACACGACATCCGTGCCTTCCGGATACGCTTCCAACGCGGCCTGGAGGTGAGCGGGTTGCAGCGGATACAACTGTTCGATGCGGAGTATCGCTACGTCGTCCCTGCCCAGCTTCTCCCGCTCTTCGGCCAGTTCGTAATACACTTTGCCGCTGCACAAGAGCACGCGATCCACCTTCCCTTTGATTCCCTTGACGTCGGGTAGAATACGCTTGAAAGGCCCTTGCGTAAGCTCATCCAGCGGAGAGACCGCCGCCGGATTGCGCAGCAGGCTCTTGGGCGTCATGACAATCAACGGCTTCCGCCACGAACGCACGATCTGGCGGCGCAGCGCGTGGAAGTACTGCGAGGGGGTCGAGGGGATGACCACCTGCATGTTGTCTTCGGCGGTCAGTGAAATGAAGCGTTCGATTCGAGCGCTCGAGTGCTCAGGGCCCATGCCTTCATACCCATGGGGCAGCAACATGACAAGACCCGACAAACTTCCCCACTTGTCTTCCGCGCTCGTGATGAACTGGTCGATGATGACTTGGGCCGCGTTGAAAAAGTCGCCGAATTGGGCTTCCCACAGAACAAGCCCGTCGGGACACGCAATGCTGTATCCATACTCGAAACCCAGCACGCCCGCCTCGCTCAAGGGGCTGTTGTAAATTTCAACGGCCGCCTGCTTCTCGTCGACGTGCTGCAGCGAGATGTACGGTTGCCCGTCCTCGATGTCGTACATGATGGCGTGCCGATGACTAAACGTGCCGCGCCCGGAATCCTGGCCGCTCAACCGGACGCGCGCCCCCTCCGTCGCCAGCGATGCAAAGGCAAGCGCCTCGGCAGCGGCCCAATCCACGGGCTTCTCCCCACGGCTCATTTCGCGGCGCGATTCGAGGAAGCGCTCCAACTTGGGGTGGGGGTTAATGTCGCCGGACAACACCGTCAGCTTTTCCAGCAGCTTGCACAGCGTCTCTCGCGGCACGCCGGTATCGACTTCCGGCACATCCACGTCGGGGCCGCCTCGATAGTTCGCCCAAATGCCCTTGAGCTGACCGGGAGGTCTCGGAGCCTCTTCGGTGCGCGAAACCGTGAGTTCCGCTTCGAGCACTTCGCGGCGGCGCACGGCGATCTCCTCGGCTTCGGCGCGCGTAACGCCGCCCAAGGTCAGCAAATGTTCAAGATAGCCTTCGCGCACGGACTTGCGGTTTTCGATCGTGCGGTACAGCACGGGCTGCGTGAACGCCGGCTCGTCGCCTTCGTTGTGCCCACGCCGCCGATAGCAATACATGTCGATGACCACGTCGCGACGGAAGGCGTGCCGGAAATCCATGGCAAGACTGACCACCTGGGCCACCGCCTCCGAATCTTCGCCGTTGACGTGGAAGATAGGGCTCTGAAGCATCTTCGCGACATCCGTCGCGTAGACGCTGGAACGGCTCTCGGACGGGTTGGTCGTAAACCCGATTTGATTGTTCACGATCACGTGAAGCGTGCCGCCCGTCGTATAGCCTTCCAATTCGCTGAGATTGAGCGTTTCCTGGACGATGCCTTCGCCGGCGAACGAGGCGTCGCCGTGAATGAGGAGCGCCATGCTCTGCGAACGACCCAAGTCGTTCGTCCGGTCCTGATGCGCGCACACACGCCCCAGCACGACTGGGTTCACGAACTCAAGATGGCTGGGGTTGAACGCCAGCGCCAAGTGAATCTTCTTGCCCGACTGCGTCACCCATTCGGTGTGATGGCCCAAATGGTATTTGACATCGCCGCGGCCCTGATTGAAATACGCGTCCTTATCGGCGAATTCCCGAAAGATCTGACGGGGGCTTTTCCCCATGATGTTGGCCAGGACGTTCAAGCGCCCCCGGTGCGCCATCCCAATAACGATTTCCGTGAGGCCCTCTTCCCCCGCCTTCTCGATGGAGAGATCGAGCAGCGGAATAAGACTCTCCGCGCCTTCCAGGGAAAACCGCTTGGCCCCGACGAATTTTTTCTGGACAAACTCCTCGAAAATCACGGCGTCGGTCAGGCGCGTCAGAATGCGAAGCTGCTGTTCGCGCGAAAGCGTGATGCGGTTGCGCGTCCCTTCCATGCGGTCGCACAGCCACTGCCGTATCGACAGGTCGTCGATGTGCATAAACTGCACGCCGATGGATCGGCAATAGGTGCTGCGAAGGCGCTGAATAATCTGGCGCAGCGGCAACATCCCCGTGGTGGAAAGCGGTCCCGCCAGGAA
>JBHEKO010000645.1:0-22588 GCA_041859475.1 Candidatus Hydrogenedentales bacterium | reverse complement strand
GATGACCCAATACGGCTACGCCAACATGGTCACCCAGGCCAAACTCCTGGAACGCGGCAAGGTCGCCAACGGGGCCATCGAGATGGCCGGTCGCCGTTTCACCACCCTTGCAGCCACGTTCGAGCCGTTCCCTTCCAGCCGCCTCCTGGCCATGATGACCGATCTGGCCGCCCAGGGAGGCAGGGTCATTTGGTCGGGCGCGGTTCCCACGCTCACCCTGGAAGGGGAGCCGGCGCTCCCGGCGTGGCAAGACCTGTTCGGGGCAGACTACGCTCCGACGCACTCGGATGGCCGCTTGGCCCCCGGTCGGCAAGTTGTATTTGAGGGTCCGCTCGCCTCCGTCCCGTCCCAGACCATCCTCACGGACTTCCTGGTCGACCGCATCTACCCGGTGACGCCCCGCGAAGGGACGCTTCCTGTCGCCCGCGTCAAGGGCGAAGTCGTTGGTACGCAACGGGGTAACGCCACCTTCCTCGGGTTCCGCCCGCGCGACGATCAAGCCGCCAGCCTGGGCTACGAGACCCGGACCTGGTTCGAGACGCTGAACGCCCTCGGGGCCTATCCGGCAACGGGCCGCATCCCCGGCGTCAACGACAACCTGGAATACGTCTCGCGGACGACCGACTACCTGGCTTGCCGCTTCCCGAACGGGACCATCGCGATAGCCCCTCATTTCCGAAGCCTTGAAGAAGGGTGGTCCGGCGGGTTTGCGCGCAAAGCGGACCAGGACCGAGCCTATATGGAACAACACCCGCTTCCCCCCGATGCGATGACCCTGACCGGCTTCAAGGTAGCCGGGCACACGGTGACCTACTCGGGTACGCAAGCGGTCGCGCTTCGGGTGAATGATGCTGGCGATCTGATCGGATTCACCGGAACGGGGTCTAACCAGATAACAGTCGATGGGAAAGTCTTTGTGTTTGCAGACCAGCCGCTCGCGCAAATCGCGTGGGCCCCTGTGCCGCCCGAGCGGCGCGTGCCCGGCGGCGCGGGTTTGCAGGCGATAATAAACGGTACCGGGGAAGTGCGCATCCCATCCGTGGGATTGCCCGAAAAGGTGGAGGTTGTGACGCAGGGGCCGTTGCCGGGAAGCCGTGGAGTGACGGTGCCGTCCCGTGTGGAAAATGGACTGCTCATTTTGACGATTGCACCCGAATTCTCCGGACAATGGTTGTACGTCGTGCCCGGTACGTAAAGACGCGACGGGGCTTTCATAGGGTGTAATCGTACGCTATACTGCGCTTGAGCGCGTGAAATGAATGCGGCGCTTCGAACGAATCGGGAGCAACCGATGCCGATACCGAAAGTGCTATTCCTCGCAGCGGCAGTGCTGGGCCTGCTTGCGGGCGCCGGGGCCGGCGTAGGGGGATTCACCTTTGTCTATGCCAAAGGCGGATCCTATATGACCAACGACCCCGCTGCCTGCGCCAATTGCCACGTCATGAAGGACCACCTCGACGGCTGGGCTAAGTCGAGCCACCATACCGTTGCCGTGTGCAACGATTGCCACACGCCCCACAACTTCATTGGCAAATACCTCACCAAGGCGCGCAACGGGTACCACCATTCCCTGGCCTTCACGACGGGCAAGTTTCACGAGCCCATTCAGATCACCGGGACAAACCACGCCATTGCCGAACAGGCATGCCGGTATTGCCATCAAGACATTGTTCGGGCCATCGACACGCATCCCGCGTCGAGCGAGCCCATGTCCTGTATTCGTTGCCATCCTTCCGTCGGGCATATGCGTTGATCGATTCGCGGACAACACGTCATAGGAGAAGACCATGAATAGCTCAGAGCAAGAATTGCAGATGTCGCCCAAGCGAGGGTACGGGCGATTGCTCCTGATCGTCTTGCTCACTGCTCTGGTAACAGGAGGCGTGACGTTTGGCGTGACCGCGCTGCTCGTCAATGTGTTCGAGCGCCAACAAGAAGCCCGCAATCCCTTCTTCCGCGTGGTCGAACTCGACGACGAAACGGAAGACCCCGCCGTGTGGGGCAAGAACTTCCCCCTCCAGTACGATGGGTACACGCGAACGGTGGACATGGTCCGCACGAAGTTCGGCGGCAGCGAATCGGAGCCGAGGACGCCGACGGATGCGGACCCGCGTTCCCTCGTGTCCAAGTCGCGAATCGAAGCGGACCCACGGCTAAAGCGCATGTGGGCGGGGTACGCGTTTGCCAAGGACTTCCGCGAAGAGCGCGGCCATGCCTACATGCTCGACGATCAGACCTATACGGAGCGCCAGGCCGTCGGTCAACCCGGAACGTGTATCCATTGTCACGGGTCGGTCTATGTGCCCTACAAGAAACTGGGCGACGGGGATCTCATGCGCGGCTTCGAGAAGATGAACCAGATGAAATTCCCGGAAGCGCGGAAGCTGATAAATCATCCCATCGCGTGCATCGATTGCCACGACCCGATGACCATGGCACTCCGCGTCACGCGGCCCGGTTTCCTGGAAGGCATCAAGGTCAAGAAGGCCACGGAAGGCATCGCCGATTACGACGTGAACACGATGGCTACGCGCCAAGAGATGCGCTCGTACGTGTGCGCGCAGTGCCACGTCGAATACTACTTCAAGGGGCCCGAGAAGCGACTGGTCTATCCGTGGATGAACGGCGTCAAAGCCGATGAGATTCTCGCGTACTACGATGAGGCCGGTTTCAAGGACTGGGCGCATGCCGAGACGGGCGCGCCGATGTTGAAGGCGCAGCACCCCGAATTCGAGATGTGGAGCCAAGGCATTCACGCGCGTTCCGGCGTGGCCTGCGCGGATTGTCACATGCCCTACACGCGCGTCGGAGCGTTGAAGATCAGCGACCACCACGTCCAAAGCCCGATGCTCAACATCAACAACGCGTGCCAAACCTGCCACAAGTTCTCCGAAGACGAGATGCGCGCGCGCGTCGAGAACATCCAGCAGAAGACCTACTCGATGCGCTCGTCGGCGATGGATGCGTTGATGGAACTGATCGACGGCATCACGGTGGCCAAAGTCTCCGGAGCCACCGACGAGCAACTTGCGGCATCCAGAGACTTCCAGCGCAAGGCCACTTTCCTTCTCGATTTCGTAGAGGCGGAGAATTCCACCGGATTCCATGCACCGCAAGAGGCTGCGCGCATTTTGTTCCTCTCCCTGGATAACGCACGGAAAGGCCAAATGGCCTTGCCGACTTCTAAGCAAATCGGGTTTGGGTCCGGACCCGCATTCGGGAGTATATCTCAGCCGCCGGTATCGGAACCTGCTATGCCATCTCCCGCTGCGGGAGGCCAATCGTAAAGGAGTCCCCATGTCGACAGAGACGGTTTCCCCGACGCTGAGCAGCGAGGATGTGGCCTTGGCGCAAGAGTTTGGCGCGCGCACCAAGGAGTTGCTTGCGGAGATTCACAAGGTCATTGTGGGTCAGGACCGCATCGTCTTGCAGGTATTGACGGCGATGTTTGCCCGCGGGCACGGCCTCATCATCGGCGTGCCGGGACTGGCGAAGACACTTCTGGTCCGCACCTTGGCGCAGTGCATGGGGTGGGAGTTCCGGCGAATCCAGTTCACGCCCGATCTCATGCCGTCGGACATCACCGGAACGGAAATCCTTCAGACGGATGCCACCTCGGGCCAACGCCACATGTCCTTCGTGAAAGGACCGCTCTTCACGAACCTGCTGCTTGCCGACGAAATCAACCGCACGCCTCCGAAGACCCAGGCCGCCCTGCTCGAAGCCATGCAGGAATTGACCGTCACGTCGGCGGGCCACAGCTATCACCTCGACCCGCCGTTCTTCGTGCTGGCAACGCAAAACCCAATCGAACACGAGGGCACCTATCCGTTGCCCGAAGCGCAACTCGACCGCTTCATGTTCAGCATCAACATTTCGTATCCGACGCGCGACGAAGAGATCCGCATCGTCGAGGAAACGACCGCGCGCGAAGTCCCGCCTGTTC
Organism: Candidatus Hydrogenedentales bacterium; assembly: GCA_041859475.1. GTDB lineage: Bacteria > Hydrogenedentota > Hydrogenedentia > Hydrogenedentales > SLHB01 > JAIBAQ01. The sequence goes on along the minus strand of JBHEKO010000645.1, from coordinate 18,642 downwards.
GGACCATCTTCTCCAAGGAAGAAGTGTTGAAGTTTCAGGCGCTGGTGCGGCGCGTGCCGGTGTCGGCGCATGTCATGCAGTACGCGGTCGATCTAGCGCGGGCCACGCGGCCGGTGGGCGCGGAGGCGGATCCGTTTGTTCGCGAATATGTCGAATGGGGCGCAGGCCCCCGCGCCTCGCAGTACCTCACACTCGGAGCAAAGGCGCTGGCGCTTCTGCACGGCAAGCCGTCGCCCTCCACGGTCGAAGTGCGCACGGTCGCGCCCTCGGTGCTGCAACACCGGGTCATTCCCAACTACAAGGCCACCGGCGAAGGCATCTCGTCGCTGCAAATCGTGGAGCGACTTCTGAAGACCGCCAAAGAGCCCGACTATCGAGGCAAATGATCAATTTCCCAAAACCGCCTCCGCTGCCCTCGCTCAAGCGGGCGACTGCTCCCGAGAAAGCGAGCAAGAAGCACGCGTGGAAGTACCTCGGCCCCGAAGAACTGCTCGGGCTGAAGAACTTGTACTTCGCAGCGCGCATGATTGTCGAGGGCGCGTATACGGGCGGCCACAAGTCGCCCTACAAAGGGTCCGCGGCGGAGTTCGTCGACTACCGCGAATACTACCCCGGCGACGAAATCCGCAGCATCGACTGGAAGGCCTACGCGCGAACCGACCGCTACTTCGTCAAGCTCTTCGAGAAAGAGACGGACATGAGCACGTACCTCGTCCTCGACCGAAGCGCGTCGATGGGCTATGGCGGCAAGGACTACAAACAGCATTTCCCAACGCCCGAGATCTCCAAACTCGAATACGCGTCCTATCTCACGGCGGCGCTCGCGTATCTCCTCGTCAAGCAGGGCGACCGCGTGGGCCTCACGCTCTTCGACAAGAAGATTACCGGGCACGTCCCCGCGGGCAGCAGCTTCACGCATTTGAACGCGGTGTTGAGCCTGCTCGAACGGCAACGTGCCGGCCGCACGACGTCGATCTCCAAGACGTTGCGCGACGCCTACGCCTTGTTCAAGCGGCGCGGCCTGCTCATCGTCATCTCCGATTTCCTGGATGACCCCCTCGAAATCTTCCGCGCGCTCGACATGTACCGTCACCGCAACTTCGAGATCATCCTGTTTCACGTTATTCACCGGTATGAAGCAAAACTGCCGCCTCTGGCCAACATCAACTTCGTCGATTCCGAGAACGGCGAGTTCCTTACCACGAGCCCGTCGGATATTGCCGAGCAATACGAACGCGAGTTGCAGGCTTTCATGGACACGCTGTCGTCGTACGCCAAAGCCCGCAACATCGATTACCACTACGTCAACACGCAGACGCCGCACAGCGTTGTCTTGCAGCGGTATCTTCTGCGGCGAGGCGACGGCCAGCGATGAATCCGGCAGGACTTATATTCACGAATCCCGCGCTTTGGATAGGCGCGCTCGCCTTGCTTGCGCCGTTTCTGATCCATCTGTTGACTCGCAGAACGCCGCGCCGCTTGGTTTTCCCGACCTTGCGCTTTCTCAAAGCCGCGCAAGCGAGTCAGTCGTCCCTGTTCCGCCTGCGCCATCTCCTCATGCTGCTTGTGCGCACGGCGTTCGTGCTGCTCTTGCTCCTGGCGTTTCTCAAACCCGTGATGCACGCGAGCGTTACCACCCCGCCCAACATGCGCGGCCGCTCCGCGCACATGATACTTCTCGATGCTTCGCTGAGCATGTCCTATCAAGGCGGAGGATTCTCTCCGTTTGCACGGGCCCAATCCGCCGCCGCGCGCATCGTGGATAGTCTGGCCGGCGAAGACACGGCAAACCTCATTCTTGCCGGAGTGCGCCCTGTGCCGTCGTTCGACACGCCCTCGGCGAATCCCGCGTACTTGAAGCGCGACATCCAAACCGCCAAACCAACGCTCGAACGCACCGATGTCGATGCGGCGCTGGCCGAAGCCGTGAAGCAGTTGTCGCAGGCCCCGCAGCCCTTCAAGGTGTTGCACATCGTTTCCGATTTTCAGCGGGCCAACTGGTCCGCCGCGGCCTTTAAGAATGTCCCCGCGGAGGTCAAGGTCCTCTTTATCAGCGTGGGCGATTCCGTGCGGCCCAACACCGCCCTAACGGAAGTGGCGTTGCGCCCGCGCTCGCCGGTGGTGTCGGAGGACACGGAAGTCATCTGCAAACTCGCCAACTACGGTCCGGAATCCAAACGAATCCCGGTGCGTCTCCAATTTGGCGAAGACTCGCCCCTTGAGCGCGAGGTCGATGTCGCTTCGGGGACCACCGCCTCCGTTACATTTCGCATTCGCGCTGCGCAGCCCGCGTCCTACGAAGGGATCGTCAGCATCCCCGACGATGCACTTCCCGCGGACAATCGGCGCTACTTCACGCTCAACGTTTCCGACCGCGTGCATGTCGCATTTCTGAACGACTCGGGAACGCGCGACCGCAATTCCGGAAGCCGTGCCCTGCTGCGTGCGTTGGACCCGTTCTACGACGAAGCAACCGAGGCATTGGGTGTCGCCCGTAGCCGCGGAATTGTCCAGGTCCGCTCATTAGCCACGACGGATTTCGATGCGTTCGCCGCGTCCGACGCGCACGTCGTCGTGCTTGAAGGGGTGCGCACGCTTTCCGAGAAAACGGCCGATACGCTTTTGGAGTACTTGCGAAACGGCGGTGCCGCGGTCTATTTCCTGAGCGATGCCGCCGACGTCTCCAACCTGACCTTGCTGCAAACGCGATCGGCCAAACAACTGACACTGCCCTTTACGCCGGGCGCTCCGCGCGACCTAGGTACGGTGTCCGATGTTTCCGCGAACGACGCGGCTTTGACCTTCGCGGAGGCGAACTTCGACGATCCCATGCTGAAGCGCTTCCGCGACGTGCGTGAATTGGCGGAGGTGCGCTTCACGCGCGCCCTGCAAACCGAGCGCACGAAAGGCAAAGGGCAAGTCCTGATTCGTTTCAGCGACGACACCATTGCCATGGCCAAGGCGTCGCTGGGCGCGGGGACCTTGCTCATGTGCAACTTCTCAGTGGCGCGCGATTCGGGCGACTTCGCGCGGCGTCCGCTGTTCGTTCCCTTTGTGCATGAGTTGCTGCACGGCATGCGCCCGTTGGCCGGCACGGCGCGGGAGTTCTACGTGGGACAAGCGGCGTCGGGGACTATTCCAATGCCGTCGACCGTGCAAACGGTTCGCTTCACCGGCCCGTCGGGAGAAGTCGAAAGCGCGACCATCACACGCAACGAAACCGAAGCCGCCGTCATCGTCACGCAAACACGTGAGCCCTGCTTTCAACGCGTGTTCGCGGGCGACCGGCGCATGGGCGCCATCGCAATCAACACGGACCCCCGCGAGAGCAACCTCGAATCCCTGAACGAACAGCAACTGCTCAGTCTCATTCAACGCACGGACGGCAGTGTCGACGCGGCGTCGGGAAACGATGCGAATGCCGTAGCCCGCGTCATGGAGGGGAGACCCCTCTGGCATTACTTCCTGGTGGCAGCAATGTGCATCTTGGCATTGGAGCAAGGACTGCTCCTTGCATTGAGGCGCTGATATGTTGGAAGGACTTTCCATAAATCCGCCGTTCCCCGCCGCCGCGATCATCGGGTTCGGCGCGTGCGTGATTGCGCTAGTGATTGCCGCCTACCTGCGTGCGCCCGCGAAGGGATGGGCGCGCACGATGCTTGCAGCACTGCGCATTGCCGCCGTCATCGGATTGGTGGTGGTCTTGCTGCGCCCAATGCGCCTCGCACCGGATTCCCGTGCCGATGAGAAGCCCGTATTTGCCGTGCTGGTCGACACGTCGCAGAGCATGTGTACGGAAGACGTGGAAGGCAAGTCGCGATATCAAGCCGTATCCGAAGGGCTCAAGGCCGTCGAAGGCGAGATGCAGCGTGGGCTGACGCAAGACTTCGAGGTGAAGGCGTACACGTTCTCCAACGCGCTCACCCCATCCACGTATGAACAACTGACGTCCATGCCTTCGCCCACCGGAACGATTACGGACATCGGCACGGCACTGACGAATTCCGCCGGCGTTGCGGGCAGGCGAAAGCACGCGGGCGTGCTTCTGATTTCGGACGGGCGCGAGAATTCGGGCAGCAGCGTGCAGCAAGCGGCCATGGCGCTGAAAGGCATGAGCGTCCCCGTGTGGACCGTCCCCGTGGGAAGTGCGACGCAGGCGAAAGACCTGTACGTCACGGCGCGGCTCTCGTCGAACTACTTGTTCGTGAAGCAGCCCGCAAAGCTGAAGGTAGCCGTGTCGAACTCGGGATTTGAAAACGCCTACGCCACGCTCGAGCTTTATCGGGAAGAGGAACTCGTAAACACGCAGCAGGTCATGTTGAAGACCAGCACGACGGAAGTTGAGTTCCCTTTGCTCGAAGATCGCAAAGGCGTCGTGCGCTATTGCGTGAGGGCCAAGCCGCTTCCGGGCGAGTCCGACCCCAAGAACAACGAGCGCACGGTGTTTGCGCGCGTTGCCGACGAGAAGAACAAAGTCCTTGTCGTCGAGGCGCGCCCCTATTGGGACACGAAGTTTCTCTTGCGGGCCTTGCAGAAAGACCCCAACCTGGAGGTGACCGCCGCATTTCTGCTGAATCGGGAAAAGGTCTTCACCGTGGCGCAGCAAGCCTCCAGCGACATCACCGCGACGACACAAGTTGGTTCTGGCGTGGCGATGCCGCGCACCCGCGAGGAACTCTTCAAGTATGACTGCCTCGTGTTTGGACGCGGCGTTGACACGGCGTTTACGGCGGAAGAACTGACCTTGCTGAAGGACTACCTGACCGCGCGTGGCGGCAGCGTGTTGTTCGCGCGCGGCAAGGCCTACGGGTTCGACAATGCGGACCTGGCGGATCTGGAACCCGTCGAATGGTCCGAAGATTCCATGCGCGACGTGCGTTTCGAGTTGACGCCCGAAGGCAAGGTAAATCCGTCGTTCGCATTCGGCGCGGGCCTTCCCGCCGACACGGTTATCCGCGAGCTTCCGGCCATGGTGAGCGTGACCCGCGTCAAGGCGGAGAAATCCCTGTCGGTGATCCTGGCGCGCAGCAAAGACGGCGCCTCCGGCGAAGCCCTCGCAACGATTTCCTACCAGCGGTACGGCAAAGGAAAGGTCATGAGCGTAGGCTCGACCGGCCTGTGGCGTTGGGCGCTCACGCCGCCCGATTTGAACCGCTACGACGATGTCTTTGTGCGATTCTGGAGCCAGATGATCCGCTGGCTCATTTCCGAATCCGACTTCCTGCCCGGCCAGGACATTGCGTTTCGCTCGGACCAGTATTCGTACACGGCGGGCGACCAAGTCCGGTTCACCGTCGAAACGAAATTCGTCGAGACGGGCGATCTCCATCCGCGAGTCGAGTTGACACCGCCCAGCGGCAAGCCAGTCACGCTGACGCTTGAGCCGTTGCCCGATCGCGAAGGCTCCTTCGCGGCCGCCTACGTCCCGGAGGAGGAAGGCGAATTCAGCGCGGAGCTTCTCCCCGGCGCCGGGAAATCCACGGACCAGCGCGTCCGCTTCACCGTGTATTCGGACAGCATTGAGAACCGGTTCATCGCGACGGACGAAGATATGATGCGGCAGGTGGCGACGCTCACAGGCGGCGAGACGATGAAACTGAAGGAACTCGCGTCGCTGCCGGAGAAGGTGCGCACCTTCGAGCGCATGACGCGCATGGAAATAAAACCGAAAGACGCGTGGGACACCCGCGCCATCTTTACGCTTCTGGTGTGTCTGCTTGGCTTCGAATGGTTTGTGCGGCGGCGCGCGGGGCTGGTGTGATGACATGCTATAGTAGAAAGTCACTCCGAATTGGCGGATTCTCCGCCCGAGGCTGCGCATGGATAGCGACACGCTGATACTGACAAAAGCAGTAGAAGGGTTCGCGGCAACACGGCGGCGGCAAGTGCTGAAGCTGGCTTTGGTCCGCGGCCTGTGGGTGACCGGCGTGGTCGCGTTCGCGCTCCTGTACGCCGACCTGCTCGTGCAGCTTTCTCCGAAGGCGCGGCTCCTCATGCTCGCGCCCGCCGGCGCGACCGTGCTTGTTGCGGTCTTCGCCGCGTACCGAAGGGGAACACGCTCCCACTCCGAGCAGCGAATGGTGGCGCGCCTCCTCGAGGCCCGCGACGACTCGCTCCAAAACGACCTCATCAACGCGATCGATTTCGAAGACGCCCTCAAGGGGGAAGTTGCACCGGAGACTTCCAGCGAACTCATGCGCCGGGAGATCGATGTCGCCACGCAGAAGCTGGGTTCCGTGACCAATCCTGTTTCCGCGCTCAAGCCCGCGGAGTTGCGGCGCGATTACCGGCTGCTCGCCGCCGTTCTCGCACTGGGAATCGCGTTGGGTGTGGGATTCCCGCACATCGTGGGCGCTATTGTCCCCCGCTATCTCGACCCGTACGGCGACCATCCGCCTTACTGCGCCACGCGGTTTGCCGTGGAACCGGCAGGCGGGACCATCGACTATGGAGAAGACTTCGTTATCCACGTGAAGACTTCGGGCCGGGCAGTCGACAACGTCGATCTGGTCGTGGAGGATAGGCAGGGCAAGACGCTGTCGCGTCAAACCATGTTCGACGGCGGCGAAGAGGGATTCTCTCAGACCCTGGAAAACGTGCGCGACGACGCCGTCTACTATGCCGCCATCGAGCGGGGCCGGAGCAAGCGGTACTCCCTGTCGCTTACGAAGAATCCGCGCTTCGACAGCGTGGTCGCCACCTACGAGTATCCGCCCTACACGCGCCTTCAGCCGAAGACGCGGCTCCTTGCCCAACCCGCCGAGTTGAAGGCCTATGCGGGAACCAAGGTGACGATGTCCGTCACGTCGAACCGGCCCCTGAAGAGCGGCCCGCTGACGGTCAACGGCGAAGCGTTGGAAATGACGCCTGCGCCGGATCCCCGCACCGTGAACGGCACATTCACAGTGAGCAAAGCCGGCGATTTCTCCGCGAAGTTGATCGACATCGAAGGCCTCGAAAGCAGTTCGACGTATTCGGGGACCATTGGCATCACGCCGGACGAAGAACCAGACATCGCCATCGTGTCGCCGGGGCACCACAGCTTCGCGACCCCGACGGCGAAGGTGCCGCTCATCATAGAATCCAAGGACGATCTCGGGATCGCGAAAGTCACGTTGTACCGCAATCTCAACGACATGCCCGATTCCGACAAGGTCCTGTTTACCAGCGACGGCGGCGAAATCTTCGCGAACCCGATCGAAGTGCTCGACCTTGCCGACCTGGGCCTACGGCCGGGCGACATCATCGATTACTACGCCACGGTGACGGATACGCAGCCCGATTCGCCGCACACGGCGGCGTCGCCCGCGTACCGGTTGGCGATCATCTCGGACGAGGCCTACAAAGAATTCATGCAGTCCGAGACGACGGCGCACGAGCTCAAGGACAAGTACGATGCCTTGTTGAACGAGTTGGACGATATCAAGAGCGCGCAAGCGGCATTGGCCGAAAAGACCAAAGCCCTCCAAGAGAAGTTGGCGAAAGAAGGCGCGCTATCGGCGGAAGAGCAGAAGGAGCTTCAAGAGGCGCAAGCGGAACAAGCCAAGCTGAAGGAGCGCGCCGAAGAATTGGCCAAGCGCATGAAGGAAGAGGCCGCTTCGCCGCCCATTTTCGATATCGAAAAGGATTACAAGAAGTCGCTTGGCGAACTCGCCGAGCGAATCGCGAAAGCGGGCGATCTGATGCAGTCCAGCCAAGAGAGCATGCAGCAGGCGGAATCGGCCCCGGATGCGAAACAGAGCGCGGGCGCCTTGCAGCAATCGCAGGATAGTCAGCAGAAGGCCCTCGAAGAACTCGGCGAGAGCTCCCAAGAATTCAAAGACCAGATCCAGAAGGCGAACGAGGACCTTGCGAAGGTCTACAACCTCATGGCGGACGTGGAGACCTTCAAACAACTCTATGCCGCGCAGCAGGATTTGGAGCGGCAGGCGCGCTCGCTGAAAGACGTGACCAATCCGTCCATGGATCAACAGATTCGCTTGAAAGAGCTTGGCGAATCGCAGGAGTTGATACGCGAGGGCGTGGAACAACTGGCGAAGGATCTGCGCGAACACGCGAAGGACGTCGAGCAGGATTATCCCAAAGTGGCCCAAGATGCTCAGAGTATTGCGAACGACTTGGAGCAACGCAAGATTGCGGAACTCATGAAGGGGGCCACGGACCGTTTGGCCGAGGGCAACGCGGGGCAGGGCCACGGCGATGCGAAGCAGGCCATGGACGAGATGAAGGCCATGATAAAGTTCACGGAAATGAAAGAAGGGGCAGGCTCGGCCTGCGAGTTGCGGCTTCGCATCATGATGGGCATGAACCCGGGCGCCACCATGAGCCAACTGTCCAAGAGCCTCGGTTCGGGCATGAGCCCGGGCCTTGGCATGGGCGCGGGCGGCACAGGAGGCATGTCGGCCAGTTCCGCGCAGTACAACGTGTATGGCTCGGAGTCACCCAACGGAAAACCCGACAAGGAAAGTCCGGCAGGCTCGCGGCGCTTGCACGACGCCCAGGCCGATCCGGTCGCACAGGAGTCGCTGGCAGGCAGTATCGAAGAGGCGCCCGTGCCCAAGAGCGACGAACTGGACGCCGAATCGGGTGGCTCCGAACGATTCATGGAATCGTATCGCACGCTGATTGAGGCGTACTTCCGGCGCGCTGCCGAGGAGAAATAGTATGAGCACATCGAGACCCTATCGACTTGGCCCTGCGATGATGACTGCGCTCGCGATTCTGGCGATGGGCGTCGCGGGAGCGCCTACGCAGGAACAGAAGGCCGCCGATCCGCCGAAGACGGCCGGCAAAGAAGAACTGGTGCGCTGCGCCAACCTCATCTATGCAGGCTCGAAGAGTTCGGTGTGCTTCAGCGACAAGTTCATGACCGAGGTCAAACGCAACACGTTTGTCGAAGTCGATGCGGCATTCACGCCCGTCAAGCTTGCCAAAGAGGACCTATTCGATTTTCCTTTCGCCATCATGACGGGCGAAGGGACCTTTTCGTTGCTCGAACAGGAGCGGCAAAATCTCTTCGCGTATCTGAAGCGGGGGGGCTTCCTGCTCGCATCTGCGGGATGCTCGTCGCGCGAGTGGGACCAGTCGTTCCGGCGCGAATTCAAGAAGATTTTCCCGGAATGCAAGCTGCAGACGATTCCCATGACGCACCCCATCTATCAAACCGTGTACGCCATCAAACGCGTGAACCTCAAGAATGGCGGGACGACGCTGCTCGAAGGCCTGGAGCTGGATGGCCGTATCGTTCTGGTCTATTGCTCGGAAGGGCTGAACGATACAGGCAGCGTCTCCGGCTGCTGTTGCTGCGGCGGCAACGAGGTCAAGAACTCCAAAGACATGAACACAAACATTTTCACGTACTCGTTGACGCATTGACGCCGTTCCGCCGGGAGAAGTTTCCATGAAGAAGTGGGCCGGACTGGCAGTAATCGTACTCATTCTGATGCTCATATGCGGTATCGCGTATGTTCGAATGGGGGGTGTGCTCGGACGCGCGCGCGTCGCCGTCGAGCCGCCCGTCTCGTTGACCGTCTTCTACACCTGCGACACGCGCGGGCACATCAATCCGTGCAATTGCGAAGCGGGAGTTGCGGGAGGCTTGGCCCGGCGCACCACGTTCATCAACAATCGCCGCACGCCGCTCTCCATCCTGGTCGATGCCGGCGACGTGACGTCGGGTCCGCGCGAGTGGGAACTGCTTGAGCTGGACTATCTCTTGAAGGGATATGGAATTCTCAAGTACGACGCGGTGAACGTCGGCGCGCGCGAAGCGTCCATCTCGCACGCGGAGCTTAAGAAGCTCGCCGCATCGTATCCCTATGTGATTTCGGCCAACGTCGTAGACACGTCCGGCTCCCTCGTCTTTCCTCCCTATCGAATCGCCGATCTGCCGGAAGGGTACCGCGTCGGAATGCTGGGCGTGCTCGACGAGAAGACCCCCGCCGATGAGCTGGGCGCCGGCGTGCGCGTGTTGCCGATGCGCGAGGCGATTGCGCGCCACGTGCCTGCCTTGAAGAAGCAGGTCGACTTTGTAGTCCTGCTGGCATTCACGGATGAGGCAACCATGCAAGCGTTGGCCGAGGAGTATTTCGAGATCGACGTCATTGTCGGCGGCAACGTGGAGCAACCCTCGGGAACGCCGCTCGAAGTGAACCGTTCCACCATCGCCTACATCACGGACAAAGGCAAATCGGTGGGCGAACTTGAATTGAGTTTCGTAGGTGGACAGAAGGTCGTCACGAAAAACGAAGTCACCATGCTGATGGAAGACGTGCCGGACGATTCGGACATCGTGGCGCTCGTGAAAGAGCTGAGAGCGAAACAAGTGGAGCGTAACTTCCCCACGGAGAAGGACGATGAAGAAGGTCTCTCGACAATCGCGCCCGCCGCGTAGGCTGCGGCACGCTTTTCTGGCGCTCCTCGTGTTTTGTGCCGCGGGGGGCATGGCTGCCGCGGCGGAGGAGGTCGCCTGGCAGCCGTCCTACGAAAAGGCGTTGGCCGAAGCGCAATCCCAGCAGAAGCTGTTGCTCCTGGACTTCACGGCGGAGTGGTGTGGCTGGTGTAAGAAGATGGAATCCGAAGTCTATTCGACGCCCGAAGTGAGTGCGGCCTTGCGCGATGTCGTTTGCGTAAAAGTGGACATCGATGAGAATGCGGCGATTGCGTTGGCATACCAAGTTCAGTCGATCCCCCGCACCATCATTCTGAATGCAAGCAAGCAAATCGTCACGGACCGTCTTGGCTTCTCCGCCGCGGCCGATTTTCTCGACCTCTTGAAGGAAGCAAAGAACGCAAAACCGGAAGAGTTGGGCGGGCAGGTCGCACCCGAGATCGAGGCCGATTCCGAAGAACCCGAACTAGGCGTGCCCGAGACGCTGGACTCGCCCCAGTCGACGGCGCAGGTGATGGCGTTGCTTGCGAGTCAAGAGCCGTATTCCCGATCGCAAGCGGAGGAAGCCGTCGCCAAGTCCATGCCGCAAATGCTCCCGGAGTTGGTGAAAGGGCTTTCCAGCGGTGTGCTGGCCGAGCGTATCGCCGCGATTACGGCCCTCCGCGCAAACGGCCATGACGTTGCCCCCTTCGATCCGTGGGCGTCGCGCGCCGAACGCGAGAAGGCCGTGGAGCCGTGGAACGCGTGGCTCGCGCAGCAACCGGTCGCCGCACCGGTCGCGGAAGCGCTGCCTGCGGAAGCGCCGCCCGTGGAGTCGTTGCCTGTCGAGGCCCCTCCAACCCCGTAAAAGCAGCAACGCCGGCCTCCCGCTTTCGGGATTGCCGGCGTTGCAATCAGCCTGGGTGTTGCTAAGCGCCCCACGCCTTCACGTGGCCGCGAATCCGCGACCTAAGACCGTTTTTTCGAACATGCCCGGGGTTCTGCCCCGCGGCGTCCGAGAATTTCGGGTTCACTTCGGTGACTCGACCCTGCGAGGGCCGCTCACTCATTATCGATGCTAGAACGACTCCGCGTCTGTGTCAATACAAAAGTTCCAGAGGGAACCCTTGTCGCTCCGAATCAGACACACGCCAACTGGGCGTCTTTGCGACCGTCTACGCCGATGGCCTTCAGGTCGAACGTCTGCTGGAGAATCTTCAGCACGTTGGGCGATACGAACGCGGGAAGCGCCGGTCCAAGGGCAATGCCCTTGACGCCGAGGTGCAGCAGGCTAAGCAGCACGGCAACGGCCTTCTGCTCGAACCAGGAGATGACCAGGGTGAGCGGCAAATCGTTCACGCCGCACTGGAAGGCATTCGCCAGCGCCAGCGCCACTTGAACCGCGCCGTACGCATCATTGCATTGCCCCATATCCAGGAAGCGGGGCAGGCCGGCTACCGTGCCGTAGTCGTAATCGCGAATGCGGAACTTGCCGCAGCCGAGCGTCAGGATAATGGATTCCTGGGGCAGACCTTCGGCGTACTGGGCGAAGTAGTTGCGTCCCGGCTCCGCGCCGTCGCACCCGCCGATGACGAAGAAGTGCTTGATCTGACCCGACTTGACTGCTTCGACGACCTTGTCCGCCAAGCTTAGGATGACGCTGTAGTGGAATCCAATCGTGGCCTTCTTGGTTGCGGTGGGTTTCAGGGCGCCGACCTCGAGGGCCTTCTTGATGACAGCCGAAAAATCATTGTCCTTGAGGCGCTTGGCTCCGGGCACCGCGGTCACGCGCGTCGTGAAGAACTTGTCGATATACGTGTTCACCGGGCTGGGGATGAGCACGCAATTGGTCGTGGCGAGGATGGGCCCGCCGAAGGCCTCGAATTCCATGCGCTGCTTCTGCCACGCGCCGCCATAATGCCCCGCAAGGTGCGGATATGCGTGCAGCTTCGGATAGGAATGCGCCGGAAGCATCTCGCCGTGGGTGTAGACCTTGATCCCCGTGCCGGCCGTCTGGTCCAGCAGGTCCTTGAGGTCCACCATGTCGTGACCCGTGACCAGGATTCCCGGACCTTCCTGAATGCCTTCCGTGATCTCGACCGGCGTCGGAACGCCAAAGGACTCCACGTGGCCGTCGTTGAGCATCTGCATCGTCTTGAGATTCATACGCCCGCATTCAAGAACCAACTCAAGCAGGCTCTCGATGTCGAAGTTGACGTTCGTCACCGTGGCAAACAACGCCTCCTCCACGAACGCATCCACTTCGGAGTCGTGCTTCCCGAGCCGTCGCGCGTGGTGTTTGTACGCGCACATGCCTTTCAATCCATAGAGCAGGATTTTCTGGAGAGACTCCATATCCGGGTTCTTTCCGCAAAGTCCCGCTTCCGTGCAGGCAATTCCGTCGGCGGTTTGTTCGCATTGGTCGCAGTGCATGAGGCTCATACGTCGTCGTCCTTTCCAGTGGATGTTCTCAGGCCTGCCGCAAGCATCTAGCGCTTACGGTATCAGGCTCGGGGTATTCCGCGAATTTGCTCGCTCGGTCCAATATTAAGGCCTTCCCTTCTTCTGCGGGGACGGTGCGCCCGCATCGATGCATGACATCTTGCAGCGCACCAATCCACGCAGTGGGGGGGAGGGAAGGGTTTTCTTTTCGATGTCTTCAATCGTCCATTTGCCGAGCGTTCCGATGATGGCCTCGTGTAGCTCCAGCATGGCCGCGTGGAAGGCGCAAACCACGCGGGCGCTCGCCCCTTCCTGGCAGTAGTCGCCCAAGATACGGCCCTGGCACGCTTCGACGGCGTCCAGCAGCGTGATCTGCTTCGGAGAGCGGCTGAGGCTCACTCCGCCGTGGACGCCCCGATGCGCTTGCAGGAGATTGGCTTTCACGAGAAGCCCCGTGACTTTGGCCATGTACGTCGGCGATGCGCCCAATCGTGCCGCAAGCTCTCGCGGAGAGACGGGGGCATCGTCCGTGCGCCGGCTGAGAAGCACTAGCGCCTGTACCGCGATTTCCGAGGTCTTTGTGAGCACGGCCTTAATCTCCTAACTAAGACATATAATATCTCATTTATATTCAAAATACAAGCCCCTTTCTTTCCTGAGCGAAACGCAGGCAGGGACGTTTCGCCGAAACGTCCGGGCGAGTGTAGTCCGCGGAAGAAATACATAGGCGCCTTCGGCGAAAGCGCCCTACCTTAGAGCCCCTACCCTAGAAAGATCGTACCTTAAAAAGATCGTACCGCAAGCGCCCTTATCAGCGCGCTTGCGGTACGATCGATTGCGGTAAACGGACTACTTGTCGACGATTCCGTCTTTGTTAGCATCGGGAAATGGCAGCACGAAGATTTGTTGGAAGTCTTTCCCTTCATAGGTCTTGACTTGTTTGCCATTTGCGTCGAACGAGGGCATCACCTTCGTGTACGCGAATAGGGTGCCATCCGGGGACCACACCAACTCCCCGCGCTCCCCGTCGTTTTGAGGCGTCAGAAACGTCGATTCGCCGAAGCGCGGACCGGGCGCGACGCAGGTGACGACAATCCCGTCATTGCTGGTGCAGGCAATCGAATTGCCACTGGGGTGCCAGCGGAGTCCCGAACCCGCGCCGCCCGGAAGGCGGGTCGCTTGAACCGGACGATTGGCCGGGTTTGGATCTTCCTCTGAACCGTCCGAAGGGATGATGAAGACCTGGGTCGTACCGTCCGGCGCCTGGCCATAGTAGGCGATGCGGTCGCCCTGCACCGTCCCGCGAACGACGCCTGCGGCGTTGGACTGTGTCAGGCGACGCACGGTTAGACCTTTAGGGGGAGCAGGATACCGCGTTGCGGACCCAGAGTTGGCTGATGTGATGTCGACGTCAGCGGGCACATCTACGACGAAGAGAGACTCCTCGTAGGCGACGCCGTCTTTCGCGCGCACTTTTCCGATAAAGGCACGCATGAGGCCTTGCTTGCCTATCCACGAATCGCCGGCCGCCTTCTCCAATTCGCCGGGCTTCGATTGGCCCATGGGGGCCACGCTGACCAGGACTGCGAAGTAGTGGCTATATCCTTTGGGGGCTTTCGGGGAAGGCTCCATGTACGCGATCGTGCGGTCGTACTTTGGCAAGAGGAAATCGTCGTAGGTGAAGCCGATTCGTTTTCCGTCCAAGGTGAACTCATGCCGGTGACTTCCGCCCCGGTGGGCGCCGGGCAACGTATCGCGCGAGGTATCAATGTCGCGGCATTCCAGCCATGTCCGCTTACTGGAACCGTCGGCAACGACCAAGGCTCCCGTGCGATTGGCCTTATCGTAGCTTCCGCGCGCGGGGACTTCTTCGAGGGGAGGGCCGTGAATGAACGCGACTTCATTGGCAATAGGCGAAAAAGAGACGGCGCCGACGCCGGGCGCGGGTTTCTCACCAATAACAGACGGCGGGGCATAGAGAACGGTCTCTATGCCGGTGGCAATCTCCACCTTCTCGATCGATTGGCCATTCCCGATGCCTGCGCCGACTTGTTCACGGGTGTCGTAACAGAGAAAGCGGGAATCCAGCGAAAAGTTGTCGTTATTATCGAGCTTGTGGCTCTTGGAGGAGAATGTAACTTGCCGTTCTTGGGCAAATGTAGCGTCAGACATGAAGCACCAGCCTATCGCCACAGCAAGGAAAACGCATCTTTGTGCTGCCAAAACACGACTCCTTTTCATATCTACGCATGTCTTGTCGTTACCATTGGTTAACGTGCCTCGAAAGTACCCCTGAGTTTCGTCCGCCGGGCGGGCCGCGAACTGGCGGGCTGTCTGGCGGGCGAAACAAGCAATGCGCCAAGCGTTTGCAGTCAGGCAAATGCCCTGGCTGCAAAAAGTGTAGCAAATATCGCGGGACGGCGCACTTTCCCGCAGTGCGCATGGACCGGACGTTTGATACACCGGTCATGCGGGGCTATAATCCCCGCCTATTTCGCTAAGGAAAACGCTCCATGATAAATGTTGGCATAGTCGGAACCGGATACGGAGCCCGGGAGGCCATTCGCCTCTTGGGAGCGCACCCCGAGACGAAGTTGGTCGCGGTGGTTTCGTCCAGTGCGGCGGGCAAGCCGCTGGACGATGTGCTGCCCGCGTTTCGGGGGATGTATCCGATTGTCCTTGAATCCTTCGACGCCAAGGCGCTGAAGGCGAAGTGCGACCTGGTGTTCATTGCGGTCCCCAGCAAGAAGTCCATGCCTCTTGTGGAGGCGCTTCGCGCCGAAGGCGTTCGGGTATTCGATCTCGGGGGCGATTTCCGGTTGAAGGATCCGGCCCTGTTCGCGCAGTACTACAAGGCGGAACACACGGCACCGGGGCTGCTCGCGGATTGCGTCTACGGGTTGCCTCCGTTCTATCGCGAGGAACTCAAGACCGCCCAACTCGTGTCTGTCCCCGGCTGCTACCCCATCAGTGTCATCCTTCCCCTGCGCCCGATCCTGGAGAACGTCGGCACGGATGTGCCCGTTGTCGCGGATGCGATCTCGGGGATATCCGGCGCGGGCCGTACTCCGAGCGAGGGCTATCATTTCCCGGAGATGAACGAGAATCTCAAGGCGTACCGCCTCGGGAATCACCAGCACATTCCCGAAATCGAGCAAGAACTCGGAAACAAGGTGCTTGTCCAATTCACGCCGCATGTGGCGCCGATCACGCGGGGAATTCTGACGACCATCACGTTTCGCCCCAATGGCCCCGTGAATCCGGAAGCCATCTATCGCTGCTACGACGAGGAACCGTTCGTGCGCGTGCTTCCCCACGGTCAACTACCCGAGATTCGATTTATCCGGGCGTCCAACTTCTGCGATATCGGCTGGACGATGGACGAGCGGACGGGCAATCTCTTGATCGTCAGCGCGATCGACAACATGATGGGTGGCACGGCAGGCATGGCGCTCCAGTGTCTCAACGTGGCGTATGGCTTCGATGAACGCACTGGCCTCAACTACGGGGGCATGGTTCCATGAAGACAATCCCAGGTGGTGTGACGGCTCCCAAGGGCTTTCGGGCATCGGGCGTAGCGGCAGGCATCAAACTCAAGTCGACCAAGAAAGACTGCGCCCTCATCGCGAGCGACAGCATGGCCACGGTGGCCGGCATGTTCACGCAAAACGTGATGAAGTCTCCCCCGGTAGTCTGGAATCAGAGCGTGTGCGCCGCAGGGTGCGCGCAATCCGTGTTTATCAATAGCGGCAATGCCAACGCGGCGACCGGAGAACGGGGCGCCGCCGATGTCCGGAAGACGGCACAACTGGTGGCGGACGCCTTGGGCGCGCAACCGGGCACGGTATGCCTGTGCAGCACCGGAGTCATCGGGGTTCCGTTGCCGATGGACCGCATCGCAAAGGGCGTATCCGGCAGCGTCGAGGCCTTGTCGTACTCGGGAAGCGCGGACGCGGCGGCGGCCATCATGACCACCGACACCGTGCCCAAGGAAGTGGCCATCGAAGTCGCATTGCCGGGAGGCACAGTCCGGCTCGGCGCGATTGCGAAGGGCTCGGGCATGATTGCGCCCAACATGGCGACCATGATTTGCGTCATTACGACGGATGCGACCATTGCGGCGAAACCGCTCGCCAATCTCCTGCGCGACGCGGTGAACGCGACCTTCAATTGCATCTGCATCGACAACGACATGAGCACAAGCGACACGGTATTGTGTCTGGCGAACAGCGCCGCCAACCTTCCGAGTCTGGAGCCCGGCTCTGCCGATTACGATCTGTTCGGAGACGCATTGACCGCGCTCTGCAAAGACATTGCCCACCGTCTCGTGAAGGACGGCGAAGGGGTCACGAAGTTCGTGGAAATCCTCGTGGAGGGCACCAGCACGGATGCAGAAGCCAAGACCATTGCCCGTGCCATAGCCTTCTCGCACCTGTGCAAGACGGCCTTCTTCGGCCAAGACCCGAATTGGGGACGCATTGTATGCGCGGCGGGATACGCCGGAGTGCCGTTCAAACCGGGCCAACTGGCGCTCTGGTTGGACGACGTGCAGTTGGTCAGCGAGGGGGCGGCTACGGATTACCGGGAGGAAGAAGCCGCGGCCATTATGAGGAAGCCGGAGTTTCGCATACACTTGGAAGTGGGGAATGGCCCAGGCCAAGCGATGTTCTGGACCAGCGACCTCAGCGACAAGTACGTACACATAAACGCCGACTACCGATCCTGATTGGCGCTGCCCGCGAGCAGGCCGATTCGAACCGTTAAGCAATACCGGGCCTTGACCCGTCCAGTAGAGGGAACACTACATTGAAAGCGATGGACGAATATATCCAGAAGGCGGCCGTGCTTATCGAAGCACTGCCGTATATCCGCGAGTTCGAAGGCAAGACCGTCGTCATCAAGTACGGCGGGGCCGCCATGGAGAATCCGTCGCTGCGTCGAAGCACGACCGAAGACATCGTGCTCATGAAGTACGTGGGGATGAACCCGGTGATCGTGCATGGGGGCGGTCCGGAAATTAACCGGACCTTGGCGCGCCTCGGCGTGGAGTCCAGATTTCAGAACGGACTTCGCGTCACCGACGAGGAGACGATCAAGGTCGTCGAGATGGTGCTCGCGGGCACGATGAACAAGGAAATTGTCACGTTGCTGAACAAGGCGGGCGGCAATGCCGTCGGGCTTTGCGGCAAAGACGCCAATCTGTTGCACGCCAAGAAGGTTGTGATGCCCGACGGTTCCGACATCGGCTTCGTGGGCGAGATTACGAGCGTGCACTACCAGATCATCAACGTGCTCTGTGCGGCGGGCGTGATCCCCGTGATTGCGCCCATCGCGACGGACCCGCACGGCGCGACGTGAACGTCAACGCGGATACGGCGGCGGGCGAAATCGCCGGCGCTATCCAAGCCGAGAAACTCGTGTTCCTGACCGACACACCGGGGCTGCTGCGCGACCCCAAAGATCCGAGTTCTTTGATTCACCAGCTCTGCTATAAGGACATCCTCGAACTGACCGCCAAAGGGGTCATCGCGGGAGGAATGATTCCCAAAGTGGAAGCCTGTCTGAAGGGGCTCGACTATGGAGTCGTGAAGACGCACATCATCGACGGGCGCGTGCCCCATTCGCTGCTGCTGGAAATCTTCACGGATCACGGCATGGGCACCTTGGTGACCCACTGAGGCGCGCGCGCCGGCGTCCGCTTCGTCGATGCCTCGTGTTGAGCACGGCGGGTCGTCAGAGTACCCTGATGAGGGCGTCCCTGGACCGCACCGTTCCCGCAAAGTATTTCGATACCCCAGGGCAGCACCGGCGATTTCCCTAATGGATACGCC
>JBHEKO010000667.1:0-20578 GCA_041859475.1 Candidatus Hydrogenedentales bacterium | reverse complement strand
GTTTTCGGATGCGATGGAAGGCGTGGGGGAGGGTGTTATCGCGGCGGACTCCGATGGGCGAATCGTGGCGGTGAACCACGCCGCGGAGGCGATAACCGCTTGGGGCGCCAAGGAGGCAATCGGCCGTGAAATGAGTGAGGTCTTGCGGTTGGTGGACCGGAGCAGTGGCGAGCGGATCGATTGGAAAGACATGTCGGACGGTCCGTTTGTCGGCCTGGGTGAGGATACGCTTCTGATTGACCGTCTGGACATGCCCATCCCGGTGGACAATACTATTTGTCTGAAGCGCGGCGATCGTGATCGTGCGAATGGCACCATAGCCGTGTTGCGCGATGCTACCAAGATGCGCCACGGGGCGCTGGTGGCCCTGAACGCAGACATCGCATTGGCTTTGGCGCAGGCGGTCAGTCTAGAGGGGATGCTCCAGATGTGCGCCGAGGCCATTGTGAAGCATCTGAACGTGGCGTTTGCTCGCATTTGGACGGCAAACACCACGCAGGATTACCTGGTGCTTGAGGCAAGCGCGGGTATGTATACGCACCTCAATGGGCAGCATGCCCGCATACGGGTGGGGCAATTCAAGATTGGGCGAATCGCCAAGACACGCGAGCCCCATTTGACGAATGATGTGGCGAATGACCCCCTAATCAGCGATCCCGAGTGGGCGCTCCGGGAAAAGATGGTGGCCTTTGCCGGCTACCCGCTGCTCGTCGACGACCACTTGCTGGGGGTACTGGGACTGTTCTCGCACTCGCCGCTTTCGCCCAGCGCACTCGGTGTGCTTGAGACCGTGGCGAAATCGATATCGGTCGGAATCGAACGCAAACGCTTGACGGAGCAACTGCGCCAGAGTCAGAAGATGGAAGCGGTAGGGATGCTGGCGGGAGGCGTTGCCCACGACTTCAACAATCTGCTGACGGTAATCTCGGGCTACACGGAAATGTTGCTGCGCAGGTCCGATCTCGACGAGGAACAGCGCAGTTTTACCATGGAGATTCTAGAGGCAGGACAGCGCGCCTCGACGCTGACCCGCCAATTGCTGGCGTTTAGCCGAAAGCAAGTGCTCGAACCAAAGATCTTGGACCTCAATAGGTTGGTGGCAGGCATGGGGTCCATGCTGGGGCGATTGATTGGAGAGGACATCGTGCTCAATACGACGCTCGATTCCAAACTCTGGATGACGATGGCCGACCATGGGCAAGTTGAGCAAGTCATTGCCAATCTCGTGGTGAACGCACGGGACGCCATGCCCCAGGGCGGGAAACTGACGATTGAGACCAGAAACACCTTCTTCGAAGAGACTCCGACGCAAGTGCACACCGGCCTTACCCCTGGCCCTTACGTGATGCTCGCGGTAAGCGACACCGGGTGTGGAATGTCGCACGAAGTCCTGACGCACATCTTCGAGCCCTTCTACACGACAAAGGGAATTGGAAAAGGGACCGGCTTGGGGTTGGCCACCGTCTACGGCATCGTGAGGCAGAGTGGCGGTCACATCGTCGTGTACAGCGAAGTGGATATGGGGACGACGTTCAAGATTTACCTTCCCAGTTCGGAATCGCCCGAGTTGTCGGCTTCTCCGCATCTTGAGGAGGACAACATGCTCTTGGGGACCGAGACCATACTCCTGGCGGAAGACGACGAGCCGCTTCGAGCGTTGATTTGCCGCATCCTGCTCGGGTGCGGATACAGAATTATCGAAGCCGGGGATGGGCAGAGCGCTCTGCAATGCGTTGAGCGGAATTCCGAACCAATTCACCTGCTGCTAACGGACGTAGTCATGCCCAAACAGGGAGGGAGGCATCTTGCGGAGTCGGTCAAAGAGCTACGGAAAGACATCAAGGTCATCTACATGTCGGGCTACGCAGACGACGCAATCGTTCGCCACGGCGTACTGCAAGCACAAGTAACCTTTCTTCAGAAGCCGTTCACCGCCGAGGTGCTCGCACGGAAGGTGCGCGAGACACTTGACGCGCCTTCGCCAAGGCAAGAATAGACGGGGTGGGGGCCGGAGCTTGAAAGGCGAGCGCACCGCGTGGTTTGGCTTTTGAGTGGTTCACGCACTAGAGTAAGGTCCACAAGTCTTTTGGGGAGCAGAGCTCGAAGGAGAAGATGATGAGAACAAGCAAGTGGATCGCTCCGTGCGCAGTGGCTTTGGCGCTGTGCGTGATTGTCCCGACGCCGATGGCGGCAGCGCAGGAAGCTGCGCCGGTTCCGCCGGTGAAGTGCCTGTTTATGGGCCTTGCCGCGCACGGGGATGTGATAATGCCGCCGGTGCTGGAAGCCATCAAGAACGAGTACAAGACAGTCGAGATCACGCCCAGCGAGAACATTGAGGATCTCAAGTACGAGAACCTGAAGAATTACGATGTGCTGGCGGTGATGCAAATCAAAGTCGAAGGAGGCAATCCGCCCGACTACGTGAAGGAGGGGATACTCCAGTTCCTGAAGGAAGGGCACGGGCTGGTCGCGATTCATTTCGCGGTAGCGAACATGCAGGAGTGGCGCGATTCGATTGATATCCTCGGGGCGATGTGGGTGAACGGCAAGTCTACGCACGATCCATATCACGAGTTTCGCGTGGACATTAAGCAGGAGGATCACCCGATTCTAGAGGGCGTTAAGCCGTTCATCACAAACGACGAGCTGTATTTCAATCTACTCATGCGTCCCGACATGAACGTGCTGATGACGGGCTACCAGGAACGATTTGGGCACACCGTTGTGGAGCCGTTGTTGTGCACGCACTACGTGCATAACGCGCGCTGCGTGTACTTCGCGCTCGGACACGACGCCAAGTCGGTGGCGATTCCCGAGTATCGAAAGATACTCGTTCAGTCCATCGAATGGGCAGCCTGCCGGAGGTAGTGGCAGGGCGAGATTCGCAGAGATTATGATTCGCGGCAACGCCGTAAATGGGTTGCCGCGAATCTTCTTTTGGGGGGAAGAAGGCCAGCAGATAAGTGGAACCGGGGGCGGTGGCTGCTAGTTTCGGTCGCCGGGCTCTTGTGCGCATGTTTGCTGGTTCCATCATCGAAGCATTTGGTTATACTATGTGGCGTTTTGTCGGTCCTGAGTTTGGTTTCTAGAAAGGAGTCCTGGATACGTCATGGCGACGATTAACGCGAATTACAATAAGTTGCAGGCAGGGTATTTGTTCCCCGAGATTGCCAAGCGGACGCGGGCGTTTCAGGCGGAGAATCCGGGCGCGAAGGTGATGCGGCTGGGCATCGGGGATACCACCGAGCCGTTGACGCCGGCCGTGATCGAGGGGCTGCTGGCCGGGGTTCGCAAGCTCGCGGATGAAAAGACCTACTCCGGCTATGGAGCAGAACAGGGCAACACGAACCTGCGCGAGGCGCTTGCGGCGCGGTATGCACAATTCGGGGTGACGATCGAGCCGGACGAAGTCTTCGTCAGCGACGGGGCGAAGCCGGATTCCGCCAATATTCAGTCGATCTTCGGCAACGATAATGTCGTGGCCGTGCAAGACCCTGCCTATCCTGTTTACGTGGACAGCAACGTCATCGCGGGACGGACGGGAGCTTGGAAAGATGGCCGGTTCGAGGGGCTGGTCTACATGCCGTGCACCGAGGAGAACGGGTTCTTCCCGGAACTCCCAATGGGCAAGGTGGACCTGATTTATCTGTGCAGTCCAAATAACCCGACGGGTGCCGTGGCCACGAAGGAGCAGCTTGCGAAGTTTGTCGCGTATGCCCGCGCGAACAAGGCGGTCATCATTTTCGATTCCGCCTACGCCGCCTACATTGACGACCCCACGTTGCCGCGGTCTATCTACGAGATCGATGGGGCGAAGGAGTGCGCCATCGAGTTGAGCAGCTTCTCGAAAGAGGCCGGGTTCACAGGCGTGCGGCTGGGGTGGACCATCGTGCCGAAGTCGTTGGCATGCGAAGACGGCGAGGCTGGGAAGCTGAACCGGTTGTGGAACCGCCGTCAGACCACGATGTTCAACGGAGCCTCCAATATCGTGCAGGAAGGCGGTTTGGCGATATTGAGCAAGCAGGGGCAGCGAGAATGCGGCGAAATGGTGGGCTATTACATGAAGAACGCCCGGACAATCAAGGCGGGTTTGGAGGCCTTGGGGCTGACCGTATTTGGCGCGGTGAACGCGCCGTACGTGTGGCTAAAGACGCCAAATGGCCTGAAATCATGGGATTTCTTCGATAAGCTCCTGCGTGAGGCCCACGTGGTGGGGACCCCGGGGTCGGGGTTTGGCCCCGGAGGAGAGGGGTACTTCCGGTTAAGCGCATTTGGGCACGCGGAGAGTATTCGTGAGGCTGTCGAGAGCGTGCGGACGAACCTGAAGCTGTAGGGCAACAGTGGCAAGTCGCTGCCTTGTGGAACTTTTCGGCCGTTCCGGATATACAATCACTAGTTGAGGCCACTTCCAGACTCTGTTTGATATTGGCCCCGATTTCTGCTAAACTTTTAGGCCTTACGATTCCGATTTTCACACACTACTTGCATGCCTGAGAAGGAGCACCTGAAATGAGACACTTGCGGAATGGATTTGTGATGGGCCTTTGCTTGGCCTTAACGTTGACTGTTGCCAGTGGTTGCTCGCGCAAGAAGAAGGAAGCGCCGATCAATCCCGACCTCACCAGCACCTCCCAGACGACGCCTCCCGAGGCGACGTCGGGCGAAGGCTTGCCGGGTATCGACCAAAGCCAATTGTTCTTCGGACCCAACCCTCTGGTGAAGCCGATTTACTTCGACTACAACAGCTACGCTCTCCGTCCGGATGCGCTTTCCACGCTGCAGGCCAATGCCGAAGTGTTGAAGCAGGTCCCGAACGTAATCGTCCAGGTAGAAGGCCATTGCGACGAGCGCGGCACGCAGGAATACAACCTTGCACTTGGCGAGAAGCGCGCCCTGGCAACTCGCGAGCAGCTTACGCGTTTGGGTATCTCCGGCGATCGCATCGTTACGATCAGCTACGGCGAAGAAATGCCTGCCGACGCTGGGCATAGCGAATCCTCCTGGGCCCTGAACCGCCGCTGCCAGTTTAACGAAGCGAAGAAGTAACTTCGCAGGGAAGGACTGAACAATGCGTCCCTTGGCATGCTCTTTGTGCGCCCTGCTGATGAGCTTGTGGGCGTCGGGTTGCGCAACAACCGGCGGAAACGACCAGCTCTCGAATACGGTCTATGCGACCTATAAGATTGCCAAGAACCTTGAGCAGGACTTGAGCCCGTCCGTAACGAAGCTGAATCAGACGGCGGCGGACCTTACCGCCAAGGTCGAAGCGAACGATATGGCGGTGAAGAGCCTGCAGTCGACCATTGAGGACAATCAGGCGAAGCTCGACAGCATGCAGAAGAGCATCGAGAAGCTGAGCCAAGATGTGTACCGAATGGCTGGAAGGCCTACCGGGGCAGTGGGATTGGATGCGACGAGCGGAACCAGCTTTTCCGCTCCCATCGCAACAGTTGAACCTCCGTTAGGCGGCGCAACCGGTACGACTCCGATTCCATCGCCTGAGGCGGCTCCTGGAGCAGCCCCCGGTTCGGTGGGCGGCGAGGCTGGCTCGAATGCCTTGACGGACTACAATGCCGCGCAGCGCAGCTTCTATGGCGAGGACTTCGAAGCGGCACTGGCGCAGTATTCGGCGTATCTTCAGCGCTACCCTGATTCGCGGTATGCGGATGGGGCCCAGTTCTGGAAGGCCGATTGTCTGCGGCGTTTGACGCGAAATGAGGAGGCGATTGCCGAATACGAGAAGTTGAGGGCGAGTTACCCCAATAGCTCGAAGGTGTCGCTGTCGTTGAACAATCAGGCTGACGCCCACTTGCGGCTTGGCCAGACGCAGCGCGCGGTCGCCCTTTTGAAGCAGCTTGTCGAGAATTATCCGAATGCGCCCGAGGTGGACTTGGCCAAGAAGCGGCTCAAGGAAATCGAAGGGAATTGACGCAGTCGGGTTGTGGACTGTCTATGCGCGCGGGACATCGGTCTCGCGCGCATTTTTGCTGTGTGAGGCCTTCGGCGAACGGATGAAGCGGGATTAATATGAAGTACTTTCTCGGAATCGATGTCGGCGCTACAAAGACGCATTGTCTGGTGGGTGACGAACGCGGGAGTATCCTCGGGTTCGGCAAGGCCGCGTGCGGGAGCTATGAAATGGCTGGAGTAGCCCCGGCGATTGTCGAGAATCGAAAAGCCATTGATGGCGCTTTGCGCGAAGCGGGGCTGAGTATGTCGCAAATCTCGGCCATCGGGATGGGGATAGCTGGGGCCGATTTGCCCGAGGACTATGTCATGCTCGAGCGCGAAATCTACACGCCCTTGTTTGGGGATATCCCGCGCGATTTCCAGAACGATTCTATGGGCGGCTTGCGAGGCGGAACTCGCAGTCCCTTTGGAATTGTCATCGCCTGCGGCACCGGTTGCGTTTGCGCGGGGAAGAACCGGGCGGGTGACCATGACCGCACCGGCGGGCTTGGCGAGGAATTTGGCGACGAGTGTTCCGGGAGCGGCATCGGGAGGACGGGTCTGCAGAAGGTATTGCAGGCCAGAGACGGGGTGCTCAAACCGACGCTCATGACGTCGAAGTTCGTGGAACGCGGCGGGTGCGCCGACGTGGACGAATTATTCTACAAGCTCTATCGAGGGCACCTTACGCACGCCGATTTGCAGCCGATGGCGAAGCTGGTATTCGATGCGGCATTTGAAGGCGACGCCGCTGCTTGTGATATTCTTGAGCGTGGCGGACGGTATCTTGCTATGATGGTAAATGCCACCGCTCGAAAGTTGCGGATGTGCGAAGACGAGTTCGAGGTCGTGATGGCTGGGAGCGTCTTCAAAGGAAAGAGTCCCGTGCTGATGGACTCGATGGAAGCAGAAATCCATCGCGTATGTCCTCGGGCGAGAACGGTCATGCCGATGTTCGAGCCGGTAGTCGGAGCCCTGTTGATGGGCATGGAAGTGGTTGGCGAAGTGACTTCGGAAGTGTACGACAACCTGACCCGGGAGTTGGTCCTTGCGGAATCCAAGTACCACGTCGGGTTTAAGGCGGAATAAGAGATGAGAATACGCGGCAGCCATATCGTTGTAGTTGTGATTGCAGCCTTGGGTGGTCTGTTGTTGTTGGTAATGTTGGGGCCAAGCAGCGCCCGCGAAAAGGACCATGACGACTTCATCCAGGAAGCACGGAAGCTCCAATTGTCCAAGAGCGGCAGCTCGGAAGTTGCCGGAGACATGCCCTCGGTCGAAACCGAACCGGGAGCCGGTGCGCAGCTAGCACTTGAGACAACCGAGTTCGATATGGGCCTTATTTCCAATTCGAAGACGACGACAAAGGATCTGATGGTCTACAACAAAGGGAAACGCGACCTTAAGATATCGACCATAAAGACGACGTGCGGATGCACAGTCGGTACGTTCAATCCCAAGGCGCCCCGGCCTGGTTATAACGAGGATGTAGTCATTCGGCCGGGGGAGAAGTTGCCGATGAAGGTCATGCTGGACCCGTTTCGAGTGGCCGGTTTCTATTCGCACAAGACGTTAACCATCTACTCGACGGATATGACGAATCCGACCCAGGAGGTTGAGGTCTATTCGCACATCGAGCCTGAGTACACGCTGGAACCAGAATCCCTGGATTTCGGGACAATTGAGATGGGAACGCCGGCCACCCAGAAGATCCGAATCCGTCAGGCTAGCGCCACGCCAGTCAAGATCAAGGATGTCGAAATCACAGCGCGTCGCAAACGCACCGAGCCGCGCGATGTTCACCGTGAGGCGCTGGAAAATCAAGATCCGTTCACGCTGGAACTGAAAGACGTGCCCGCAAGCGAATGGAAAGCGCCGGACCGGCCCGAATGGGACGTAACCGTGAGTCTCGCCTCGTCGCTTCCCCTGGGGACCTTCCAGAGCCAATTCTACATTCTCTCGGACGTGAAGCGGGTCCCGAAATTCGGATACACGCTGAAAGCCGATGTGAGGACGTTCTTCCGTGTCGAGCCTCCGATTATCCGCGTGCGCGACAAGGCGACACCGGGCCAAGAGAAAGTTGCGACGGCAACCATACTGAGCGAGCAACCGTTCACTCTCGAGGGACTATCGATTACCGGCAAGGATCTCAGTGTCTCCACACGTCCGGGTGACCAGCCAAACACGATGTTCGTCGATGTGAATGTCCTTGCCACCGCCGAGCCTAGCCTCAAGACGGAGACTATCTCGATGAAGGTGAAGTCCGGAGAGAAGTCGGTCGACTATTCCACGCGAGTTTTTGTCTCGGTCATGAAGTAACGTCTATCGGTGCGCCGCGAAGCGAGCATCCGTGGCCGAGTCCATGGGTATTTGCTGGATGCGCCACCAGCAAGGAACGGTTCAACCAGCCATGGCGCTTTTCGGAAAGAAAGACAAAGAAGCCGAAGCTCCGTCCAGTCCGGCCACGGTGCCCTTGGTCGGAAAGACCGCGTTCTGCACGGTCTGCAATGCCTACCGCCAGTTTACACGCTGCTGGAAACGCGCCCAATCCGTGAAGCAGTGCATGTGTTGCGGCCTCACCTTCGAAAACGTCGCCGCGCTCTACATGAAGAACCAGCCCTCGTGTCCGCGATGCGCCGAGTTCCTTGAGCATCCGGGTTTCGAGTACGGACTCTGCGACTCGTGTGGTACCAAATTCGAACTTGTGGACGGAGCCAAGCCGGGGATGTTACCCAACTTGGAGCAGAGGAAGAGGATGAGTGCGCGCGCCAAAGGAACCGACAAGGGACGATGAGTATGTCGATTGATGACGCACGCAATGCGCTGGCCCACCACGGGCAAGACCATGTTCTCGCATTTGGGGATAAGCTGAACGATGCCGAGCGAGCGCATTTGCTGGCGCAGGTAGAGGCGATCGATTTCGAGTTGATGGACCGCCTCGTGAAGAAGTGGGTCTTGGATGAGCCGCCCGCGGAGCGGTTTAGTGATATTGCCCCTGTCCCGACCATCCCGTGCGCGGATTCGGAACGCGTCGATGCGCGCGAGGCGTGGGATGCGGGCGAAGAAGCGTTGCGAGCCGGACGCGTTGGAGTCCTATTGGTTGCCGGTGGGCAGGGGACACGCCTGGGTTTCGATGGGCCTAAAGGGGCGTATCCAATCGGGCCGGTGACGAAACGGTCTCTGTTCGCCTATCACGCGGACAAGCTACACAACGCGCAAGATCGCTACGGGTGCACGTTGCCTTGGTACATTATGGTCTCGGATACGAACGAGGCAGCGACGCGCGCCTTCTTCCGCGAGAACGACCATTTCGGTCTGCAGGAATCTCAGATCAAGTTCTTCCGCCAGCGCATGGTGCCGTGTGTGGATAGCCGCGGAAAATTCATGCTGGAAGCGCCCGGGTCATTGGCGATGAATCCCAACGGCCATGGCGGCGTCATCCCCGCGATCATGGAGAACGGAATCGCGCGCGATGCACGGGAACGCGGAGTCGACACACTCAGCTATTTCCAAGTCGATAACTGGGCCATCAAGGCGGTCGACCCCTATTTCGTCGGCTATCACGTCTTGCGCCGCGGCGAGATGTCGTCGAAAATTCACCGCAAGATGGAACCGCGCGAGGCCGTTGGCGTTCACTGCCTGTGCGACGGCGAGTACCGCGTGATTGAGTACTCCGAGTTGGATATCTATCCCCAGTTGCTGGAAACGGACAACGCGGGCCATCCGCGTTATTACGCGGGGAATCCGGCGATGCACGTGATCTCACTCGACTTCATCGAGCGCGTCTACGCCCATTTCGAAGATTTCCCCTGGCATCGCGCCCACAAGAAGATCGCGTATGTGGGCGGTGACGGCCGCCTCGTCAAACCGGACGCGCCCAACGGGTTCAAGTTCGAGACGTTTGTATTCGACGCTCTGCGCTTTATCCGCCACAACCCCATCGCTCTGGAGATTGGGCGTTTGGGCGAGTACACGCCAATCAAGTCATTCGAAGGCGCCAACAGCGTGACGGCGGCGTGGGCTTCCATGCGCGAATACTGGGGAAGCTGGCTAGAGGCGGCAGGGCACAAGGTCCCGAGAAATGCGAGTGGGAATGTGGCAATCGATATCGAGATCAGCCCACGGTTTGCGTTCTCGTGCGACGAATTCCTCGCGAAGTCATCGAAGGTCACGTTGCCTCGGAACGGCAATGTCGTGATTCTGGCGGACGGAGCGGTTCGTTAGCCTCGGCTACACGTGCACGTCCGACTTTGCGCCAAGCCGCGACTTGTTCCGTTCCAATACCGGCGCCGCTTCCGTATCCACGAACTCGACGACTTGCTCGGGCGCGCGCCCCACGAACTGGCGGATATCAAGGATGGAGTTGATTTCGTCGATATCCATGCCGATTGCGGGGTCCTGCGCCAAGCGCTCAAGCAGATCGTTGTCGCCGCCCTCTTCCTTCACGCGCCGTGCGGCTGCCTGCGAATGCCGGCGAATTACCTCGTGCAATTCCTGGCGGTCGCCGCCGCGCTTCACGCGCGCCATCAAGATGTTCTCCGTGGCCATGAACGGCAATTCCGCGCGCACGTGACGCTCGATCACTTTCGGGTAGACGTCGGGATTCTCCATGATGCTGAGATACAGGTTCAGCACACCGTCGGCGGCGAGGAACGACTCGGGCAGACTCAGACGGCGAATCGCCGAGTCGTCGAGTGTGCGTTCGAACCACTGCACCGAAGAGGTCATCTCCGCATGCAGGGGAGAGACGACCAGGAATCGCGCGAGCGCGCAGGCGCGTTCGCACCGCATGGGGTTGCGCTTGTAGGCCATGGCCGAACTGCCAATCTGCTTATCGCCGAAAGGCTCTTCGATCTCCTTCATGTTCTGGAGGAGACGCATATCCGTCGCGAACTTGTGTACGCTCTCCCCGAGGGCCGCCAGCACGCGCAACACATCCGAGTCCACCTTGCGCGGATAGGTTTGGCCGGTGACCGCATAAGCGCGCGCAAATCCGAGTTTCTCGGAGACGCGTTGTTCGAGTCGCTTGACCTTCTCGTGATCGCCGTCGAACAACGCCAGAAACGAGGCCTGGGTGCCCGTCGTACCCTTGACGCCCCGGCACCGCAGCCGGGCGATAACGCGCTCAATGTCTTCGATGTCGAAGAGAATATCTTGCGCCCAGAGGCACGCGCGCTTGCCTACCGTGACCAGTTGCGCGGGCTGGTAGTGCGTAAATCCGAGCGTGGGCAGGTCTTTCCATTTCATCGCAAAATCGCATAGCTTGCGCAGGACATTGACCGCTTTGGTGAGGATGATCTCCAACGCGTCGCGCATCAGAATGAGGTCGGTGTTGTCTCCCACATAGCAGCTTGTGGCCCCCAGGTGAATAATGGGCTTGGCCGTCGGCGCTACGAGGGCATACGTGTGGACGTGCGCCATCACGTCGTGGCGCAGGTCGCGCTCGAATCGTTCCGCCGCCGCGAAGTCGATGTCGTCCACGTGCGCCCGCATCTCCTCGATCTGGTCGCCGGTGATAGGCAACCCGAGCTCCTGCTCGGCCTCCGCCAGCGCGATCCAGCATCGCCGCCACGTCGAGAATTTCTTTTGAGCGCCCCACAGGCGCGACATTTCCTTCGTTGCGAATCGCTCGACCAAGGGGCTCACATATTCAGTAGTCATTGTCCTGGGGCTCCAATTGCTGCAGGGCTTTCTCGAATTCTTTCCGCCAACGGCTGGTCAGGTCCTGACTTCGAAACAGCCGCATTAATCCATACACAAGCGATCCGCACTCTTTCTGGCGTTTCACGGCCAGGTCGCTTGCGGGTTCCAATTCCGATACACGCTGATAATAGAACAACGCCTGCTCATAGAACTTCAACGCTTTGAAACAGTCGCCAAGGCAAAGCCAGATCAACGGGGCGCGCGCATTGAGATGCGCGGCCTCGGCGAGATGCGATGCGGCCAGCGCGAACTGGCGCGCATCGAGCAGCGCCCAACCCGCCAGAAACGCAGGTTCCCACGGGGCTTTGACCAGCCCCTGTGCTTCCTCGTAGAGCCGCAGCGCCTCGAACCGAAACGAAAGATCGGCCTTCAAAAATAACTCGCCACGCACACATCGCGAATACCACGTGTGGGCGTCCGCGTCGATGCTGATGTCCGAGAGCGACATGGCCTCGGCGATATTGCCGGTGTGAGCCAACACGAGTGCGCGCGCCGCGTAGAACACGCGGACCAGCTTGTAGTTCTCGCTCGCTTCGCGGGACAACGTATCGGCCTCTTCGAGCCTTCCCGCGCGCACGAGCGTGTCGATGAGTTCGACCCACGCGCCATAGTTGCGTTCGTCGAGTCCAATGGCCCTTCGATAGAAATCCGTGGCGGCCTTGAAGTGACCCGCATAGCGCATTTCGCGCGCGGCGCGATAGAAGGATGGGCCGTCCGTTGGCATGGCCCTCGTTGCGGCTGCGGGCGCGGCGTGCGTGCGGGCGGCCGGCGCTAACCCGGGGGCGCTATCGAGCTCCAGCCAATCAAAGCGGTCCATGTTTGGAAGCCGGGGAGGGTTGTAGCTGCCGTGTAGACACCGGACGCGCGCGATTCTGCGACCAGCCGCGCAGCAATTCTATCTTCTCACGCATAGTCTTCGACAAGGGCACGCTCTCGCGAATGCACGCGATGATATCGGCTGTCTCAACTTCGCGTCCCGCGAAGAAGCTGTCGTGCATGGCGGAGACAATCGCCTGCTCAATTTCCGCGCCGCTGAACCCTTCCGCGGCCTCCGCGAGGGCGTCGATGTCGAATTTCGCCGGGTCGCGTCCAACGCGCTTCAAGTGAATGTGGAAGATGTCGGCGCGTTCTTTCAAGTGCGGGAGATCGACAAAGAAGATCTCGTCGAGCCGGCCTTTGCGCAACAGTTCGGGCGGGAGCCCCTGCACGTCGTTTGCCGTGGCGACAACAAACACCGGGGAAGACTTCTCTTGAAGCCAGGTAAGGAACTGCCCCACGACGCGTGCTGTCGTCCCCGAGTCGCCGCCCGCCCCACCGGTGACGCCGCTGAAGGCTTTCTCGATCTCGTCGACCCACATCACAACCGGTGCGAGGCTCTCCGCGACGGCGAGGGCTTTGCGCATGTTCTGCTCCGAACTTCCGATGTAACTCTGGAAGATCATGCTCATGTCCATGCGAAGCAGCGGCAATCGCCACGATGCCGCGATGGTCTTTGCAACGAGGCTCTTGCCGCAGCCCTGGACGCCCATAAGCAGGATACCGCGCGGTTGCGGCAGGCCGTAGCGACGCGCATCCTCGCCAAAAGCGCGAACACGCTTCCGGAGCCAGTCCTTCAAGATGTCCATGCCGCCGACGCCCGCGAGGTTGTCGGGCACTTCG
Organism: Candidatus Hydrogenedentales bacterium; assembly: GCA_041859475.1. Taxonomy (GTDB): domain Bacteria; phylum Hydrogenedentota; class Hydrogenedentia; order Hydrogenedentales; family SLHB01; genus JAIBAQ01. The sequence goes on along the minus strand of JBHEKO010000667.1, from coordinate 7,267 downwards.
TAGAACTCGAGCACGCCCGACTTGCGAATGACCTGCTTCTTCTCCGCTGCAATCGCTGGGATATCCTGCCCGTCAAGGACGTTGTCGCGAACGATGGCATGCGCGAAGGCGTTCTCGGCCTCGGCCAGAGTGAGACCCAGCGCGGCGCGGACCATCAAATCGCGCTCGGGGGCGGTGAGCTTCACTTCGAAGCGTCGGGATGCGCCGTCGCCGCCGATGGTGTAGTTCAGTAACTCGCTCAAGTCTTCGTAGGTAGGAAACGGCATGTCGAGGATCGTAACCGCCTTTTCCAATTCGGGTGGCACAGTAAGAACGGGGGAGAGGATGACGATCGTTTTTTTGGTGCGCCGAAGCGCAATGCCCAGGTCTCGCATCTGACGAACAAGCTCGGGGGCTTCGAGGTACGTGTGGAAATCCTTGAGCACGTAGATGGCGGAGATATCCGTTTGAAGGATCTCGTTCAGTACGGCCAAAGGCTCTCGCGAGCGTTTGCCGCTCGGGCTCGTACCCGACGAGCCGGTCATGCACCGCAGGCCGTCGGTTATGCTCCACTCGAACAGGCTCTTCTTCAAGGAGCCGGCGAGGTTCATCAAGAGACGCCGGGCCCGGTCTTCTTCCCACGTGACGATGTAGAGAATGGAGTACCGCGCGCGGATTAGGTGCTCAAGGTTTTCTTGAAACGTGGGATTCATGACGGTAGGACGGCATCCTTCGCCGCCAGCTCGAAACCGTTGTCCGTCTCCAAAGCCGCTACCGACGTGACCGGGTTGGCCCGTTCCGCGAAGACGCCGCCGGAGAGCAGAAAGTCGCACGCTTCCCCGGCCGAGGCGATTTCATAGACGCCGGACTGCGCGTCGAGCAGGTCGTTCTCTTCGTAGGTGGCGACATACTGAAAATGCCCCGGCGCAAGCGGGACGCAACGTACGTTCAATCCATCCTTGCGCACGATCGCCAGCCAGCACGCGCCCCCGGCGCGCGCATCCGCCACGACGCAGATGCGAGGCGTATCAAGCGTATCATGCTCGTAGTCAAGCGCCAACAAGGACAGCGCCAGCGCATCGCGCACGGGCATGCCCGCGGCAATCTTCTCCGTGATTGGATCGGTCTGGCTTCCGTTCGTGACGACCGCGACCTTCCCGCCGCACGTCACGCGCGCGCAGTTGTAGGCAATGTATGGATTCTTCTCCACATCGCTCTCGTGTCCCGGTTTGGGGATGATGCTGATGGCGTTATCGCGCATCACGGCGCGGCGGTTTGGAAACGAGCGGCTGGAAACGCGATAAGCCGCGCACAGTCTTCCGGTTTGCGTACGCCCGATGCAGACAATTCGACCAACGTATTTCATACGAAATCCTTCCCGAGATTGCATACCCACCTGCGTATTATACCTGCTCGTATCAAGCGGAAAACAGGCCATACCGACGCCACGCATTTGTAGCGCCCGGCCTTTGTGCCGGGCGGCCTTGGGCTGAGGTTTCGCGCCTGCTCTCTGTGGCGGGCGCAAGCGATCGAAGACGGCGGCAGTAGCGCCGCGATCGCCGAGCGCGGCGTGGGAGAACGTAGACTCCAGGGCGGGCTATCTTCCTACAGCACCTCGGGGTTGACGCAGTTTGGCGGGCGTTCGCCGCGCAATCGCGCGACGATGTTGGTGGCGGCGATGTAGGCCATCTTGCCGCGCGTTTCCAAGGTGGCGCTGCCCAAGTGCGGGATGATGACCGCGTTTTCGCAGTCGAACAGCCCAGAGTGGACAACGGGTTCCTGCTCATAGACGTCGAGGCCCGCGCCCGCGATGTCGCCTGCTTTCAGAGCGGCCGCGAGCGCCGCTTCATCGACCACGGGTCCGCGCGACGTATTCACAAGATACGCCGTCCGCTTCATGGCCTTGAACTCCTGTGCGCCAAATGCGTGGGTTGTCTCGGACGACAAGGGGCAGTGGATGCTGACAAAATCGGATTCCGCGAGCAACGTCGTCTTGTCCACGGCCTTCGCGTGAAACTCATGATCCAGTTCCGGGTCCACATCGTCGCGGGACGTGTAGATTACGCGCATGTCAAAGGCGCGCGCGCGCCGCGCGACGGCCTTACCGATGCGTCCGAATCCGAAAATGCCGAGCGTCTTGCCGAAGACATCCGAACCCATGAGTTGCATGGGACCCCATCCGGGCCATTGGTTCGCGCGCACCATGCGCTCGCCTTCGCCGATGCGCCGCGCGACTGCCAGGATAAGGGCCCACGTGAGATCGGCGGTGGTCTCGGTCAACACCCCCGGCGTGTTTGTGACCGGGATGCCGCGCTGCGTTGCGGCGGGCACATCAATGTTGTTATAGCCGACAGCGAAGTTCGCGATAATTTGTAGTTGCGGGCCTGCCGCGTCCATGACCTCCGCATCCACGCGTTCCGTGAGAATAGGGAGGAGGGCATCCACCCCCTTGACGCCGGCGATCAACTCATCGCGTGAAATGATGCGATCGTGCGGAAACACCGTGACGCTTTCACGTCCGAACGCGTCGTACAGCAGGCTCAAACCTGCATCGGGGATTTGGCGGGAGACAAAGATTCGCGGCATCGTTACAGCTCCGTTATTGGCGTGCGCGCAACCTGCGCCACGCAGCTTCCAGCGTTCGTTTGCTTCCGGCGATGACCGCTTCCGGATTCTCTTCGGGCATCGGCTTGACTTCAAAGCTGACTACTCGCGGCTTTTCCCGCGACAAGTAACCAACTTCAATGAGGCACTTTAGATACTCGGCCAGCTCGTGAATGTCGTTCCGGGTGCCGGGCATGCCGAAGCGCGGATGGTGATCGCCGTATGCCGGGTGGTGCGGATAGTCCATGGCGCAATTGCCGATGTGCGCGTGTACGATGTGTTCGCGCGCCGTTCGAATCGCAACCTTCGGAGTCTCCTCCTGCAATGGAAGATGACTCAAATCGAGCATGATGCCGAAGTTGGGATAGTGCTTACGGACCGCTTCCGAGACGGTCACGGCGTCCTTGGCCGGGCCGATGAGACAGTTCTTCCCGAAGGGAACCTGGTCGAACGTCTCCAAGGTGACACTCATCGCTTTGGTCTTCGCGTATTCGCAGAGTTCCATGAGCGACTCGGTCAGGCGGGCGATTGCCGACGGCTTGTCGTCGCACACTTTGCCGCTCAGGACCGCGACGGATTTCGAGCCGACCTCGAAGGCCTCATCGATGGCGTTCATCACGGCTTCGATGGCCTTCGCGCGCTCGGCGTTGTCGGGATGATTCAAATCCAGCCCGCCGCCCAACAGGATGGGTTGCGCCCCGAAGCATACTTCAATGCGCGATTGCTCGGCGAGCGCTCGGATTTCCTTGCGCTGGCTTTCGCTCTTCGTGTGCGAAATCTCGATCACGTCGAAGAAGGGATCGTAGGCGATGGCGGAAATGGTCTTCACGATAGGGCCGACTCCCCCCATGCATTGGGGAAACGCCATGAAATGCACAATGCCGACCCGCATGTAATCGTGAAGTGAATCCAACATACCGCTATCACCTTCTCGCTGTGTTGTTCTCTTGGGCCAACGCTACCGTAGAAGTCACATTTGCAGAGGGCGGAGACCGCTCGGCTCCTAGCCGCAGAAGTCTCCGCCCTCTATATACAGCGGTTACATCTTCTTATACAACATAGGTCGATGCAGAGGTCGCGCCGCCTCGACCGGTCCAGTTCGTGTGGAAGAATTCGCCGCGGGGCTTGTCGACGCGTTCATACGTGTGCGCGCCGAAGTAGTCGCGTTGCGCCTGGAGCAAGTTCGCGGGCAGCGACTCGCAGCGGTAGCCGTCGAAATAGGCAAGCGCGCTACTCATCGCCGGCGCGGGAATTCCGAGATTGACGGCAGTGCTGAGAACGCGCCGCCACGATGCCTGCGCCTTGCCGACCGCTTCCGCGAAGAAGGGGTCGAGCAGGAGATTGACGAGGCCCGGATTCGTGTCGAAGGCCTCTTTGATCTTTCCGAGAAACGCCGAACGGATGATGCAGCCGCCACGCCACATGAGCGCGATGCCGCCGAAGTTCAGGTTCCATCCATACTCTTTCGCGGCCGCGCGCATGAGCTGATAGCCCTGCGCGTAACTGACGATCTTGGAGGCGTAGAGGGCCTGGCGCAGATCGTCCACAAAGGCTTTCTTGTCGAGTTGGAGCTTTAGGGTTTCGCCTTTCAGTACCTTGGACGCGGCCACGCGTTCGTCCTTGATGGCCGACAAGCAGCGCGCAAACACGGCCTCCGAGATCAGTGTGAGCGGTTGGCCTTGGTTGAGGGCCTCGATGACGGTCCACTTGCCCGTCCCTTTTTGACCGGCCGTGTCGAGAATGATATCTACGGTGTGCTTGTCACCTTCTTTGTGGGCGAGGATGTCGCGCGTGATCTCGATGAGGTACGAGTCCAACTCGCCGCGGTTCCATTCGGCGAAGGCCTCGTGCATTTCCTCGTTGGTGAGGCCGACGGCTTGCTTCATGAGTTGATAGGTTTCGCAGATCATCTGCATGTCGCCGTATTCGATGCCGTTGTGGACCATCTTCACGAAGTGGCCCGCGCCACCCTCGCCAACCCACTCGCAGCACGGCTCGCCCTTGTCGGTCTTCGCGGACACGGCTTGGAAGATAGGCTTCACGTGTTCCCACGCGGCAGGCGATCCGCCCGGCATGATCGACGGACCCTTGAGCGCGCCTTCTTCGCCGCCGGATACGCCGGTGCCGATGTAGAGCAGGCCCTGGCTCTCGACGTGCTTGGCGCGGCGAATCGTGTCGGGGAAGTGCGAGTTACCACCGTCGATGATGATATCGCCCGGTTCGAGGTGGGGGATGATCAGTTCGATGAAATCGTCGACGGCCTGCCCCGCCTTTACGAGCATCATCACCTTTCGCGGACGCTTCAGGTTCGCGCACAATTCCTGTACGCTGTGGCATCCCACGAACTTCTTGCCTTTGCCGCGGCCATTCATGAAGCCGTCGACTTTGGAAGTTGTCCGGTTGAACACCGCGACCGTGAACCCTTTGCTCTCCATATTGAGCACCAGGTTCTCACCCATCACCGCCAGGCCAATCAGGCCGATATCTGCTTGCGACATAAGTACCTCTCTTTAGTTTCGCTCAACACGAATTAATAGGTGTAACAAAGGGGATATGGAGATAATGGAGATAGGGAGATTTCAAGTCTCGATATCAACACGCCTGAAATCCGCGGACACTCCCGCGAAGTTGACGAGGATTCCGAGCGTGAGCCCTGTCGCCCGTAAATACGAACGCACCTGGGCGTAATGGGCTTTTCCCAATTGCTCCACGGTCTTCGTCTCTATTATCGCCTTTCCTTCGACTAGAATGTCCAGTCGATGTACTCCTACTTCTTCCCCTTCATAAAAGACTACGATTTCCTTCTCGAGCTCCACTTCAAACCCGTTCTTGCGCAGTTCGATGGCCAGCGCATTGCGATAGATCTTTTCCAGAAAACCGGGGCCAAGCGTGCTGTGAACCCGGATTATACATTCGATGATCTTAAACGACAGTTCATCATCCTGATAAGGTCGCTCCTGCGTGAGATGGGCTTCTTGATTCATCCCCTCATCTCCATTATCCCCGTATCCCCTTTTCTTACACTCTTCAACTCTACAATTCTTCAACTCCACTACTTCCGCAGCCCCTGCAGCGTATACGCAGGCAGTTTCTTGTCCGCGAAAATAGGCTTGAACTGCGTGAACCGTTGGCGACCGTTGACGACGGGGACGCTGGCCCAGTCTTCGCCGACGAGCGGCGCCGCGTAGCGGATGAAGTCGTCCGTTACGTCGATGCCGCCTGACGCGAGCCATTCCTTCGGGAACGTGCGCTCGGAATTCGCCACCTTCTCCAACGGGACTTTGTCGTACGTTACGTTATAAATGACGCCGGGCGCGCGCAGGATGGTCGCCATCCAACCGTTCTCGCCCGACTGTGCGATGAGCGCCGCTTTTTGGCCGACTTTGTAAGCTTCGTCGAGGTCGACAATCGACGCGTAGATGGCGGTCGCGCGCTGGTCCGTACCGGAGACTTGTCCACGCGCCGCGCCGGGCACGGGGAGACCCTTGGCGTTCAACATCGACACGACCTGCGCCTGCACGCTCATCTTCGCGGAACCGTAATTCTTGTGGCCAAAACTGTCGCGCGCCTCGCCGCCTTCCATGCCGACCTCGAAACCTTCGCTCACGACGACGATGCAGCGCCCGTCCTTCTTGAGTTGATCGCTGATGCGGTCGCACATCTCGTCCGCGGTCACGCCCGATTCGGCCATGTAGATCTGCAACGGCAATTCGCGCTTCGGATCGGCCAACCGCGCCGCGGCGGGGATGTAGCCGATTTTACGGCCCATGGCTTGCAACACCAACACCGGGTCGGCCGGACACGACCCCCCGTTTTCTTCGTTCGCGTTCTGCACCACGTTCATCCAGTACCGCGCCACGCTCCCGTACCCCGGCGTGTGATCGATGAGTTTGAACTCGGAGTCGCCGACGTCGTTGTCGATGGTCTTCGGAACGCCGACCGCAACGAGGTCGAGACCACGCTCGTGCGCAATGACGCTGACCTTGTGCGCCGTGTCCATGGAATCGTTGCCGCCCGTGTAGAAGAAATAGCCAACGTTGTGCGCCTTCATCACCTCGATGACACGCTCGAAATCCTCGGTCTGATTCTTCTTCAATTTGTACCGGCACGTGCCGATGGACCCCGCCGCCGGGGTGTAACGCAGGAGCGCGATTTCTTCATCGGTCTGCGCGGACAGGTTCAGCAATTCCTCTTTGAGCACGCCTTCGATGCCATGCCAACCGGCATAGACGGTCCCGAATGTCTCCGGAAACATCTTGCACGTTTCGATGACCCCCCGCAGCGAACTGTTGATGACCGGGCTTGGCCCTCCCGACTGGGCGACTATTACGTTCTTCGGCATCGTTACCCCCCTTGATTGCACACGCTTCGACACAGTAGGAGCGTGGTTTGGATTGAATTCAGTAGACGCCTCCGATTATATCGCGAGGCGGCAGGCGCGGACAACGCGGCAGGGTTCGGTGTTTCGATAGAATCGCGTTCAGATATCAGGCGAGACTAGAGTCTTCGCGTTGCCATAGGCAATTGCAGCCTGAAGGTCGTCTTCAGTCAGTCCTGCATAACTATTCATTATCTCACGATGACTTGCTCCCTGTGCCAAGTTGTCAAGGATCACAGTCACAAAGACGCGAGTTCCCTTGATACACGGACGACCGTGACACACAAGGGGATCAATGGAGATTCG
>JBHEKO010000658.1:0-3320 GCA_041859475.1 Candidatus Hydrogenedentales bacterium | reverse complement strand
TCGCTTGGAAGCACAATCGGAAACAGCATTGCTGCAACTCTGGGTGGACAATCGGAGCGCGAAGTTTGGCTTGTGGGAAGTCCACTTTCCGATCATCACGAATCCCGGTGCCCCAGCGGACTGCGACATCGCCATGGGACGTGGCACGTGGGGCATGCTGTATCGGAATCCAGCGCAGAAGATAGAAGGCGAATATCCTTCCGGCAATCTCCCGATACAGATGATGTTGGTGCAGCGGGGAGAGGAGGGCCTCTATCTCGCGGCGCACGATCCGGGCGCGCAATACAAGCGATTTTCGTGCGAGTTGGGCAAGGAGTTTCGGGTCATCATGCGTGCCAGCGACATGGGCGTGCCGGGGAACGACTGGCAATCGCCGTACCCATTCGCCGTAGGCGTATATCGCGGACCGTGGATGGCGGGCTGCAAACGGTATCGCGCATGGGCGGTGGAGAATGCGCCGTGGACGAAGAAGGGGCCGTTGGCAAAACGGAACGATGTGCCGGATCACATGAAGAAGGTGACGGCGTGGTTGCTTGCGAACGGGACGGCGGGAGAGGTCGTGCCAGTGGTGAGGCAATTCGCGGAACGCGTGGGCGCACCGGTCGGGGTGCATTGGTACAACTGGCATGAGATTCCGTTCGACGTTCACTATCCCGATTATTTTCCGACCAAGCCTGGGTTCGCGGAAGGTGTCAAGGAGTTGACCGCCGCGGGCGTAACGGTCATGCCCTACATCAATTCGCGGTTGTGGGATATCTCGAATGAAGACTTTGCCGCCGCGAAGCCCGGCGCGACGAAAGACGAAGCGGGCAACGTGAATATTGAAGAATATGGATCGGGAGCAAAGCTGGCGGTGATGTGCCCGACGCAGGGGATCTGGCAGAACAAGGTGGCGGAAATTGTCCAACGGCTGGGCGATGAATGCGGGGTCAACGCGGTGTACCTTGATCAAATCGGGGCCGCGCCGCCGCGCGTCTGTTTCGACACTGCCCACCAACATACGCTGGGGTCGGGAGACTGGTGGGCCGGTGGATACCGCTCGTTGCTGACTCCGATCAAGCAGTGGTGTACGGCGCCTGAGCGTTCCATTGGGTTAACGACGGAGAACGATGCCGAACCGTTCATGGACAATATCGATGCGCATCTCATCTGGACGCCCAGGAGCGACAGCGACATTCCGGTGAACACAGCCATCTACAGCGGGTACACGACGTACTTCGCGAGCAATCATGCGTTCGATTTTGGCGACGTGTCATATTGCATGTGCCAGGCGCGCGATTTCACGTGGGGCGCGCAACTCGGTTGGGACGGCCCGGGAATTCTGCAGCCGGACCATGAAGCGAAAATCGCCTTTGTGGCGCGGTTGTCGCAACTGCGTTCGAAGGCGCTTGACTACGTGGTCTATGGCGAATTGCTGGATGTGCTCACATCGGAATCGCCGAATCCCGATCTGAGCGGTAAGTGGAACACGCCAAGCGGCGACGCCCCCGTCACGTTGAAGGCAGTGCAAGCGGCGTTGTGGCGAGGCGTCAACGGCGACGCGGGGATTCTCGTGGCGAATGCAGACACGGAAGCGCATACCTTTACGTGCTCTATGGACTTGGCGAAGTACGGGTTCGCGGGGACGAAATGGCACGGCGAATCGGTGACGAATGCCGAGACGAAAAGCATCGGCGACCAAGAGAGCGACACAGTACAATTTGCAGTCGATGTGCCGGGGCGCGATGCGGTGCTGATCAAGATTGCGCCCATGGGGTGAGGTTGCGACACAAGGAGGTCTGAAATGCCGCCGACAGCGTTGCCAACAAAGCATGTGGCGAAGGGTACGATCCTGAGTCTTCTCGCTTGGGCGTGCCTGCTTTCTTCATCAGGCTCAGTCAATGCTCTCGCGGCGGAAGCTGTTTTGCCGGAAGGCGATGCTCCGGCTTCGCTCGTGAGTGGTTACTTTCCCGACCGCCTGCACGAGTTTGTCTGGAAGAACTGGAACATCGTGGAGCCGGAGAAGCTGGCGAAGATTGTCGGCGCATCCGTTCAGGACATCGCCGCAGTCGCGGACTCCATGGGACTGCCGCCTGCCACCGCGATACCCATCGAGCAGAAGGGGCGCGATTACTACATGCTGATTCGCCGGAACTGGCATCTGCTGCCCTACGAGCAGTTGCTGGTACTCGTGGAAATGACTCCGGAACGTCTGGCGTTTACGCTGCGCGAAGATGATGCCCTGTGGCAGAAGCTGGGCCAGTTGAAGCCCAAGTGCGAGCCGCTTCGCTACAGCCCGCCGAATGAGGCCGCGCGAAGCCGTGCCGCGGAGATCAAGCGAACAGTCGCCGAGGAGTTCGGCGACGCGCTCTTCCAGAAGGCCGAACCTCGCTTCACGTTTCTTCAAGCGTTTCAACAGCACGCGGCACCCTCGGATTCTCGGGAGCCGCGCGTGGCAGCGGCTTCCTCCGCGGACGATCAGCTTCGGTTCATCTACTCCTATTTCGCGGCCTTTGGCGATCCGCTGAATAATGCTCAACTCGATCCCTATCCCGATGGATTGCTGCAGCGGCTTTCGGCTCTGGGGATCAACGGCGTGTGGTTGTCGGTCATCTTGCGCGACATGGCCCCGGGCGGAGAGACGTTTCCCGAGTTCGGCGTTGGACACGAACAGCGCTTGGCCAATCTTCGCGCGTTGACGGAGCGAGCCAAGAGGTTCGGCATTGGGGTGTTTCTCTATCTGAACGAGCCACGTGCACGGCCTGCGGCCTTCTTCGAAGCCGAGGGTCGCGCCGAGATGGCAGGCATAAATGCGGGCGGAGGTTTCAGGACGATGTGCACGACGCACCCAGCGGTGCGCCGGTGGCTCGGCGATTCCCTCGCATACATCTTCGGTCAAGTGCCCGAGTTGGCGGGGATCTTCACGATCACGACTGGAGAAGCCGTAACGAACTGCGCCTCCTACGGAGATCGGAAGAGTTGTCCGCACTGCAAGGATCGCAGCGATGCGGAGATCATTGCCGAAGTGAATGCGACTCTGGAGAACGGCGCGCATCGCGGCAATCCGAACGCGAAGGTGATCACGTGGGATTGGGAATGGCACCAGCATGGCGACGTGAAGGAAATCATCACCCGCCTGCCGAAGTCGGTGTGGTTGATGTCGGTGAGCGAATGGGATCTGCCGCTGAATCGGGGCGGGATTTCGACGACGGTGGGTGAGTATTCCGTGTCCGCCGTCGGGCCTGGACCCAAGGCGATTCGCCATTGGGGCTTGGCGAAGGAAGCGGGGCTCAAGACCGTTGCCAAAGTGCAGCTCAACAACAGTTGGGAATTGTCGACCG
>JBHEKO010000376.1:0-4400 GCA_041859475.1 Candidatus Hydrogenedentales bacterium | reverse complement strand
GAAGCTGGACGCGGATGGCGGCGGGCCGCAGGTGTGCTCCACGAATCCGGAGGTAATCGAAATCGTGGCGCAAGCAGTGCTGCGCGAGATTGCGGAACAGCCCAGCCTGAAAGTCGTGTATGTGAGCCAAAACGACAACGGTGACTATTGCGAGTGCCCGGCATGCGCGTCTGTCGACGAGCGCGAAGGGACGCACATGGGTGCGCATCTGGCTCTGGTCAATGCCGTGGCCAAGCGGGTTGCAGAGAAGCACCCGGACGTGAAGGTTGGCACGCTTGCCTATTGGTATACACGCCGTCCGCCACGCTTCTTGAAGCCGGAGCCAAATGTCCAGATTCAGTTTTGCGCATTCGAGAAATGCCCTTTTCACGCCATTACCGACCGCTCGTGTCCGCGCAATCGCGCCATCAAACGCGACATGAACGATTGGCTGCGCATTGCTCCGGAGGTCTACGCGTGGGACTACGTGTTCAACCTGAATGCGGTTGACATGCCGTTCGCGGACCTCCGTACCCTTGGACCCAACCTTCGGTACTATGCAAAGCGTGGCGTCCGGGGAGCATTCATCCAAGGCAATGGGCGATGCCCTGGCGGCGAGCTCTCCGACTTGCGCTGCTATGTCGTTTCCAAGCTGCTGTGGAATCCCCAACAAGATGAAGAGGCGCTCATTGCCGAGTTCTTGCGACTTCACTATGGCGAGTCTGCCGGCGCAATACGCGCGTACTTGGATCTCGTCGATGCCGCCGCAAGCGGAGCCGCCGTGCACGCAAGCATCCTTTCTCTCGCGCCGGAATTGGGCCTGACTGCCACGGATGCCCAGCGCGGCTTGGAGATTTTCGATAAGGCGCTCATTTCCGCGGACAACGATATAGTCCGCGCGCGCGTCGTGAAGGCATCCCTGCCTGTGTACAAAGCCGCCATCGAAACAAGCGGCCGGCTGACGTACGCCAATGGCCGCTTGTTCGTCGCGTATCCGGATTGGATGCAGGATCGGTTTCGCGAGTATTCGGAACGTTGCGCCAAGATCGGCATGGACCGCAGCGCGGAATTCGCATCGCTGGGCTCGTACTTGGATGATGTGAGACGCAACCGTGACGGGGTCGATGCGGTGCGCATCGAGAATGACACGTGGCGCGTGACGCTTATCCCCCCGATGAACGGTACAATCGTGGAGCTGTATCACAAGCCAACGGGGCGCGACATGCTCAATGCGTTGGGCAAACCGGGCATCAATCTGCGGCACGGCGTAATACGTGAGACGTTTACAGAAGATCTGGATAGTCCGGGGACGCCGGAGTGGGGTGCAACCCCGGCATCCGCGACGATCGTGCGCCATCTCCCAGACGGCACGATTGTGAAGCGTTTCATCTCATTGGAAGAAGAATGCGTGCGGTTCGCGACGGACATCGAACAGATGGGCAACGAAGTCACGAGATATCAGATTGAAGTAAGCACAGGCTTTCACGCGGCTGACCAAATCGACCGATTGAGATCCCTACGAGGGCAGGCAAGAATAGGCTCCTGGCGCCGCATTCCTGTAATGAGTTTCGACTCGGACGCCGAGGACGCACCCGATTTGCCCAATAGCTCGGGGATTGCGTGGTTCAATCGAATGGAGCAATCGGGGGCCTCGATCCAGTATCCTAGCGGCCAATTCGAGTCGCCGCTGCTCTTCGCCCGTCCGGGATTGCTTGAAGTCTCCGCCGAGATGACAACGCCCGAAAGGACGCTGAATACCGTCGAGACCCTTCGGATTGAATATACAATCGCGGCAGGCCCTGTTCGCTAAGGGTGCGCGCCGCGCCGGAATGAACGAATCCGTCGCCCCCCGGCGGCTCGTTCGCACACCTTGCATTGGAGGAGCTATGTGCCGCTTATCTCGAAACGCGTTCGTTGTCTTTACGGTTCTGCTGTGCCTTGGCTCTCTGGGCATTGCGCAGGAATCCACTTTCTTCGAAGGTGCGCCGCCGGTTCCACCGGGATTCAAGGACGCTCAGGAAACCCTCATGGCGGTGATGGCCGGAAAAGTGGAAATGATCGATTCGAAGATCCCTGCCCCGGAGACGGTGACCGAAACGAAGGACATCGAGTATGGACGCGTCGGCGACAAGGCGTTGTTGCTCGATATGTATTTGCCCAAGAAGGCCGATAAGCCCGCGCCTGCCCTCGTCTTTATCCACGGAGGCGGCTGGAAGAAGGGCGACAGAGCGGACTACCGTTTTTACACGATTCGCATGGCCGAAGCAGGATACGCGGCGTTCACGATCTCGTACCGCCTGAGCGGCGAGGCCAAGTTCCCCGCCGCGCTTGAGGATTGCAAATGCGCCGTCCGCTGGATACGCGCCAATGCCGCGAAGAACAACGTCGACCCCGATCGAATCGCTGTCATCGGCGGCTCGGGCGGAGCGCATCTGGCGATGCTTGTCGGCTATACGGACGCCCCGGAACTCGAAGGAAAAGGCGGCAACGAGGGCGTCAGCAGCCGCGTGCAAACCGTTGTGAACTGCTACGGGCCAAGCGATCTGACTACGGAGGCCGCTCGCGTGTTTCCGGACGTTGTGTCGTTCCTGGGCAAATCGTACGACGAGGATCCGAAGCTCTACGAATTGGCCTCGCCAATGTTGCAGGTCAAGCCCGGTGTTCCGCCGACGCTCATCATTCACGGCACCATCGACGAGTTGGTTCCTGTCGCGGAATCCGGCAAATTGGCGGCAAAATTGAAGGCGGCCGGCGTTCCCTGCGAATTCGACGCTATCCCCGGTTGGCCGCATACCATGGACCTTGCCAAGCCCATCAACGATCGATTCCGCTACGACATGCAGAGGTTTTTCGAGCGGTATCTCGTGGCGCAACCGGCTGCTGCGGCCAAGTAACACATGCGACAGTCACGGCAAATTGCGTTCCTCGCGATTGGACTTGCGGCGCTTGCCGGTACGTCGCGCGCCGAATATCGCTCCAACATGAATTTAGATGATGCGCTTCTGAGTGTTGCGTCGCCTCCCGCGGGTTTTGAAAGCAATGCAGACGCCACTCGCGCCGCGCGCAAAGGAAAGATTGCCCGTACTCCGAACTTGGATTCCGTGCCGGACAATGTGATTGTTCTGGACAATGTTGTCTATGCATCACGAGAGCAGGCCGTAGTGCATGCCGATGTATACCGTCCGCGCGTTGCGGCATCTCTGTCGCCAATCTTGCTTTTTGTGCACGGCGGGGCTTGGGACCACGGCAACGAAGATTCCTTTCGTGCATGGGGCGTTCACTACGCGCAACGCGGCTACGTTTGCGTGGCGGCAACGTATCGCCTGTCTACGGTTGCCGCCCATCCGGCGGCGCTGGACGACGTTCGCGAGGCGCTACGGTGGGCGCAATTGCACGCAGCCGAATGGAGAGGCGACTCCGCCCGCATTGCGGTGATTGGCCAGTCGGCGGGTGCACATCTGGCCTTGCTTGCTGCATATCAGTCTGTCGATGCGCCGCGCGTTCAGGCAGTCGTCGATTTCTATGGGCCGTCGAGTCTCGCGGACAAGCCGATGCGATCAGCGTCCGTGGTGCAGAAGTTCCTCGGCGGAAAACGGTATCGCAAGTACCCTGAGCTCTATCGAAGCGCCTCGCCAATGACCTATGTTTCCGCCCAATGCCCGCCCACGCTCATCTTTCACGGAACCGTAGACTCGCGCGTGCCGGTTGCGCAGTCCGACGCGTTGGCAGAGGCGCTTCGACGCGTGAACGTGCCGTTTCTATATGACCGCGTAGACGGTTGGCATCACGCCATGGATCAGTACGTCGAAGTCAACGTGCATTGCCTCGCGGTAATGGACGTGTTTCTCGATAGGGTGTTGGGGAAGCGATAGTCTCTCCACATCCCTCCGGCCCGCGGGAAAGTATCTCACACGAACTTCTTCGCCGAGGGCCATGCTTCGCGGAGAGGGATCTTGATACCCCGGCACAAGTACAGGGGCTTGTTGTTTTGGTATTGCATCGCGTAGGGATGCGTGAATATGCCGACCTGCCTCACTTCCGCGAAGAGTTCGTTGAGTTCCGACTCTTCGCCGTTGTACACGAGCACGACTTCGCCGGTGTAGTCGCCAGGCCCCCATAGATAATAGTTGTTGTGACCGCAAATGGCGCGCGGCAATCCATATCTCGGACCGAAGAAGTTGATGGCCGAGGCTTCTCCGTAGTTGTCCACGTAGATGGCGCACTTCGCGCGATCGGCTTCAGGCAAATCGTTGTAAGCCCGCGCGACAAACTCAACCATTTCCGGCCAGCCAAACCGGTCGCCAAAATGCTGGGGAATCTCGTCGGTATGGGATCGCTCTTGGCGCGGCGCTTGGATGTGCGTGGCACGGGCATACGCGAGAAACGTCTCGATTGGGAGTACGGGCAGCGCCAGAGGGGCA
>JBHEKO010000167.1:0-7107 GCA_041859475.1 Candidatus Hydrogenedentales bacterium | reverse complement strand
AAATTGCCTATCGCCAATGACAGTGATTTCAAATTTATGTCTTTCACGCCTGCCAACGTCGACAGCCTTCGGAAGGCTGTAAAGGAGTTTGCTTCTCAGCCTCTTGAGAAGCAGGAACTGGCCATGCTCAAGGGCAAGGTCCACGAGCGCATAGAGAGCGGCGGTCTGCAGGCAGGCGGCTGGCCAAGTGACTATGCGAACCTGCTCAAACGAGTCGACGCGTCCGCGAGCGTCCCCGGCTTACTGGATACGCTCTTCGAGCGAGGAGAGTACGTGCTCACTCCGAACGAACTGGAGAGGATTCTCATCTACGGATACAAGGAGACGCTACGCTACCTTCGTGAACACCCGCAAGGCAGAGAACTGTTCGGGGCAAAGGAACTGGAGGATAGTGTCATCAAGTATGTTCGACTGAGAGTCGGAGAGATAACCTTCCTCGATCTCTAGCAATCAACTACCGGATCTGCCAGGGCACGGCGGTAGCGCACTCGGAGACGCGATAAACTTCCTGTCCGGCATACAGGATCAGTCCCGGCTGAACGCGGTCGCCGTAGGTGTCGGCGAATGCGCGTATGCCGCGCGCGTCGTGGTTGGTCACGTTCGACTTGCACTTGATCTCGATGGGATAGAGCTTGCCGTCCCGTTCGAAGACGAGATCCACTTCGGCCCCCGCGGACGTGCGCCAATGCCATGCCAAGGGTGGCATTGCGACGACCTCCGCGAGGTTGAGCAATGTGTTCACGAGCATGGTCTCGAACATTGCGCCCAGCAACGGACTGGCGGCCAAAGCGTCCGGGCTTGAGATGCGCTGCAACCAACACGCGAGTCCACTGTCGCCAACGTACCCCTTGCGTTTGCTCGAAACGCGTTTGACGGCATTGCCGCTGTACGCGGGGATTTCGCGCCACTGATAGCATGCGGCCAGCATATCCAGCCAATGGCGCGCAGTTCTCGGTGTAACGCCGATCTCGCGCCCCAACTGCGCCACGTTAATCTCCTGTCCGGTGAGTGCGCCGGCGAGGCCGATGAAGCGCGTGAACTCCATCACGTCGCGGATTTCCCCTTGCAGCCGGACGTCGCGCTCGATGTAGGTCGAAACGTAGGAACTGAAATAATCGGGGATCAGTTGGTCGGGAAGGTCGAGCGTTCCAGGAAGCAAGCCGCGCCACAGGAATCGGAAGAGACCCTCGGCAGCGGGTACTTCACGCACGAAATGGCTTGGGTCTTCAGGCTTTTCCAGGTAACGTTCCAGCCACGGCTGCTCCGCGCCGAATCCCTGCGCCTCCATGGGCGTCATGGATCCAAGGTGCAAGATTCCCACGCGCCCCGCCAAACTCTCCGTCACGTTTCGAAGTAGCGCAAGGTGCTGCGACCCCGAGAGAAGATATTGTCCGGGATCGGCATTCGAATCCACGCGACGCTTCAGAGCCGGCAAGAGCTCCGGGGCATATTGGATTTCGTCCAGAATAAGGGGAGCCGTAAAACTCCCCAGGAAGAGGTCGGGGTCCCTGCGCGCACCGTAAATGTCTTGTATGGGATCGAGCGTAATTTGCTTCACATCGGGGAATGCGTGGGCGAGCAATGTGCTCTTGCCTACCTGGCGCGCTCCGGTGACAAGGACGCACTTGAAGTGGCCTGTAAGTGCCCGAAGACGGTTCTCGATATGTCTCGTTCTATACAACATGGCGAAAGATTACCTTGCATTATTATACCCAAAGTATAATATTGCAAGGTAAATTTGCGCTTCCGATCGGGCCTACTTCTTTGCAAGCCGTTTTATATCAATATCTTACGTCGAAAGCATTCGGCTCGCCTGAGCCCGCCCGCGTCAGTCCGCGCTATTCGCCAACCGGTAGATCTCCCACGCAATCGCCCCGTTCACCATGCCCGACGCGGCCAGCACGGGTACGTCGTATCCTTCCAGTGGCACGCACGCATCGGGCCAGTCCCACATCGGATCGATCCAAATCACGCCGTCGTCCTTCACGAAATCGCGGTCTTCCCGCACCGTCACGTACACCACGCGCGCCCCCGCGGGACGCGCCCGCCGCAACAGAATATCCGTGGGCTGCTGATACCCGATGTGAACCGCCACATCGTTGGGGCCATACGTGTCCTTCGGATGGTCACCGCGAAATCCTGCGTTCCACGCCGCCGACTTGAACAGCTTCCCGATATCCGTTTGATCCACCTCGAAGGGGAAGATGTGGCCCATGCTGTACATGTACAATGCGCCGCCCTTCGCGCGCGCCTCCCGCGCCCATGCGCCCGCCTTGTCCAGCTTTGCGCGTTCCTCGGATTCGACGCGCCGCAGCATGCGAACAATCTCGTCCACAAAGCGCCCGCCGATTGCACCCGCGTCGACAGGCGAAACCTGTATGTTGTCGTGATAGGCGATGTCGCCATTCTTGTACTGCACGATGCGCGCGTTGCCGCCATAGCCGCCGATGCTCTCGTAGAGCACTGGCGTCTTGCCGAGGCGCGTCAGCGCCGCGATCAACTCGCCTGTGAATATCCACGCATCCGCCGCGTAGGCCAACCGCGGCGACACGCCTGTCTGATCCGCGTATCCTGGAAAACAGGCCGTTTCGCCTGCGCCCGGCTTGCCCCCGAAGACAACGGCCCCGGCGGGGATCGCCGTCGCGTCGCCGGGCATCGCGAAGTGGAGCACCACGTCGTTGGGTTGCACGGCGCCATCGCCCAGCGACCGGATCATCATGAACCCGCCCGCGCGTCCGCTCACCTCGCTGACAAGTCCCGGATCGCCCGAGGCCAGCAACCGGCCGCCTTCGGCGAGCTTTTTGGCGGCCACTTCCGCCACGGGGATCATCGCCGGGATGTCCGAACGGCACGATTCCATCAACTGAACCGTCCGCACCAAGTAGGACGTGTCATTTCCCGCCGCCGCCATAACCAGCGCCATCACAACCGTAGATACCACGATAGAATCTCCTTGCAGTTGCTGTCCGTCAACCGGCACAGGTCACAACACTAATCGACTGGCAACTCCGTCCTCAATTCGTCCACATACAAACCAATCGTGTCGAACGGTATCTTTTCGAAGCCGTCGATCCGCTTGAACGCCGGCGCATCGTCGCGCAACTGAAAATTCTTGTTCGCCACGTCCACAAACCCCGGATCCTCCTGGGTTACCCAATTGTTCGATAGCCCCCAATTCCCCGTGGCAACGTCGTCGCAGCGGTAGATCAGGTTGCGCGATACGCGGTTGATCCGCATCTTCGACCCCTGCTCCATCAGCCCCTGCAACTCGGGATAGCGCTCGCTGTAGGGCGGCTTGGTAATGTCCACTTCCTCAAGCAATCGCGTGTGCCACAAGTCGCCGGCCAGCCACTCGTTCCAATACTTGTCGTCCCAAGGCGCATGGCCGACCGCGCGCTTGCACTCCACGAACACGTTATTCTCAACCACGTTGTCGTGGCCGCCATGAATGAACACCGCTCCAAACGAACCTCCGGCCGCGCGGTAGAACACGTTGCCGACGACCTTCTGCCCGCCGGTGCCGTCATCGAAATACACCGCGCAACTTCCGTGGACCATCGCGCTGCCCGTATCGTGTATGTAGTTGTTCCGAATCACGTTGCCGCGTTCCGACGGATTGCGTCCCATATAGAACGCCCCGCAATCATCGCTCTCCAGTCCCGAGTTGTAGATCTCGTTCAGCTCGATCACATGCTCGTTTCCGCCCAGGCCGATGGCCTGGTGCGGCGTGTCGTGGATCAGATTGTGCACGACACGCACGCCCACGCCCGCCATGTGCACCGGGTACGCATGCGTCCGCCGCCGTCGCGAGACTTGATAGATATGGTTGTTAATGGCTTCGTGGCCGCACGGTGTCAGCGTCTTGCGATCGCCCCCGCTTAGGCTTACGCCCGCCGTTCCCAGGTCGAACAGGTCGCACGCCACGACTTGATGTTTCTCGCCGCCGTCCACCGCGATGCCGTCGAGGCCCAGGTTTTTCAGCGTGCACGCCGCAACGCGACTCTCGCGCCCGCCGGAAATCTCGATGCCCCGTCCGCAACTCGTCTCCAGGGTCAAGCCCTGCACCGTAACGAACGAAGCGTCTTTCATCGTGATCATCGGCGTCGTGAGCGTCGACAGCACCACGCGCGATTCGTCCAAAGGCTTTGGCGGCCAGAAATACAGCCGCGCGTTCTCGCGGTCGATGTAGTACTCGCCAGGCTGGTCGAGTTCTTCCAACAGATTCAGTGCACAGAAGCGCCGCGGCGCCTTGTTGCCGCTGCCGATGCCATAGACGTGGTTCTTGCCAAGCGTGATCTGCCGCTTCTCCGTGTCGATTGATGCCGTCTTGATGGTCTCGCTCGACCAATCGAAGCACCAGTACCCCTGCAACCAGACGCCCGGCGCATTCTTCCAGCGCACGGGGCGGTCCCCCTCGTATTCGAAGATGCCTGGTTTGTCGGACTCCACGTTCCGCCAGGGCGCGGGTCCGCTCTCGACCACGCGCGCGACGTGCGCCCAATCCTCGTTGGGCCACCGCGCAAGGGTCATGCGCACATCGTCGAAGAACAGCTCCGGCACAACCGGCGGCTCGACAAAGCTATCCGGCATCTCGCCCAGGGTCGTCACACCCAACGCTTTCAGGTCTGCGCACAACGTCGTGGTCCGCGCGGAAGGGTCCAGCCGCTCCAGCATCGACGCGTCCGTCACGGCGCCAAACGCTTCTGCTGGAATCGTTGCGCCACCGGTGATCCGTATCGCCTTGCCTTGCGCCGCGCGATACGCCACCGGCTTCCCGGCTTCGCCGCTATCCTCCACACCCAACGCGAAGCTCTCGGTTAGCCGGTATTCTCCATCGTGAAGCCATACTGTTACGCCGCCCTCGGGCAGCGCACCACCTTGCTTCAACGCGCGAATTGCATCCCGAGCCCGCGACAACGTCGCAAACGGCGTATCGGACGTCCCCGCGTTTGAATCGTTTCCCGCGGGTGATACGTGAAAGTCCGCGCCCCACGCCCCACATACGGCTAGCATCGCGGCAGCAACTAGTGATCGCATTGCAGTCCCCTTGTCGTTGTAACCCAAGGGACTGATTCTACGATAATTCGTGGATCGGTCGCGCTGCGTAGTTTCAACGGCCAACCGAAGTCGATCGACCGATTCCGCGCGTGCACGGTTTGATGGGGATGCGCGTAGTGCGCTACGAGGCCTTCCGCATCATCTTGAGGCGCACCTCGCCAGCTTTTCCCAGCGGCGGCACGTCGAACATTGTCTTCTCGAGCGGGTCGAAATCTGGCGCTGTTGTAGGTCCGCCCGAGATTTCCCACGCGCCAATCGATTCCCGTTCGGGCATGAAAATGCGTGTCGATGCCGAAATCCTGGAGTCTTCCGTCCACACAAACACGAATGCGCCTGTCTCCGGGTCTTTCGCGTACGAAACCAAAGCGCCCGACACCGCCGCCGGGATCGCTCGGTGCAGCGCGGGAAGATACGCAGCATCCTTGATGTCGTGCCCATAGTCCCAATACGTGTCGCTGAACAAGTGTCTCTCAAACTCGCGCGCCGTGAATTCCGCCGTGGGCACAATCTCCGGGCCCGCGCCGCCGTAAGCGCCCCATTCGCCGATCAGCACCGGCATCCCAAGCCGCTTGCCCGATTCCGCATGCCGCTCGAAAATTAGTCTTACACGATCGTTCGACGCGTTTGCCAAATCCGGCGTGTCTACCACGATGTCGTATCCGTGCGGCGCGTAGGCCTGTAACGGATCGCGCTGACCATCGGGTCCCACGAGGGGCTCAATCCCTGTGCGAACGCCCATGTTGCAGGCCATGAGCGTCTCCAGAAACAGGATGTGATTCTTGTCCACTTCACGGATCGCATTCGCGACCCGCTGGTACATCGGCACGACGTGCGCCCGCTCGAATGCCTGCACGGCCTCCTGTGGCGCATCCACAACCTTTGTGTAAATGTCGATGTCCTTCAGGCGCGTCATCAACTCGCTGCGGCCTTTCGGGTCCAGCCACATTGCCCCCGTTTTTGTGAGGTCCGGCGTGGCGCCGTCCTTCGCCGCCATGGCCCCCGCGAATGCCGAAAGCATGAGCATCTGCAGGTCTGGAATCCCGCTCCCCTCGTTCGGTTCGTTAAATAAGTCGTAGCCGATGACCGTCGAGTCATTGGCATACCGCTTCGCTACGTGCTGCCACGCCAGCGCAAACCGATCCTGTATCCCCACGCCGTCCGGACCCGGCTTGTTCGCCCAGAAATTGTCGAACGACTTTTTCACCGCTGCGCTGAGTTGATACGAGTCGCTCCATACGGCGCCCGTCGCATGCGGCAATCCTTCGTCGAGCGTGGCCCACGCGGGCGCCCCATCGCTGTATTTCACGCTGAACAAATCCTGGTGCATATCGAGGAAGACGTAGATACCGTTCTGGCGCGCCCACGCGATGCGCTGGTCCACCTTCTTCAGGTATTCCTCGTCGTACTTCCCGGGCTCCGGTTCCAACCCATCCCAGATAATCCCCAGGCGGATGCAGTTCATGCCCCAACGCCGCATCTGCGCAAACTCCTCGGGACCGTGCCAACTCTGGTAATTCTCCTTCGGATTCTTGCTAATCACCGCCATCCCGTGAAGGAGGATCTGACGGCCCGCCGGATCAAGAAACGCGCCGTCCTTCACCGTTACAAATTTCTGCGCCGCAGCCACGTCCGTAGCGGGACTGGGCAAATCCCCGGCTGGTGTCGTCGCGGAAGGAGGAGTAGACGGCGCTTGCGCGGGGGCGGTCTCCGGCCCCTTCCCGCACCCCAGACACGCCGCCAAAACAACGATGACGAGACTCGCTTGCGATGCTCTCACAGCTTTTCCCTTCTCACATTGGGCGTATGAAGACTCTCCCAATATAATAACACCTCCGCCTTAGTGTATCTCCACCTTCAACGCATGCGATTCGGTTCATGCCAGCTCGAATCGCAAGGTATGTCGAAACGGCGTGTACCCCGTCACGTAAACACTTGGACCCGGAAGTTTGGCTTGCGCGCCGCGCACATGCACGTACGCGTGTTCATGATGGCCAGGACCAAAACGAATGACATCCGAGCCCACGCGGTACTCGCCCATGCCCTCGTTCA
>JBHEKO010000166.1:0-16294 GCA_041859475.1 Candidatus Hydrogenedentales bacterium | reverse complement strand
TCCGATGAGGCCACTCGCCAGAATCTGGTTGGTCCATTGCGGGACGAAATTGCGCATCCTCTCGAGCCTGCCACGATTGCCGGGACATGTGGACACGTACCTTACAGCTTGAGAAGTAGGCTCCAAATCTGAGAGTATCACTTAGCCCTATGAATAAGGACTACCGGTTGGGTCATACAGCCGTAGACTCGCCGCCCTGGTCGCCAGCCAGCGCATATGGAAGATCTCGAATAGAGTGGTCTGTCGCGTGGGCAAAGATGTCCGGATAAGCTACGGGGGACAGTCTCGGTCGATGAAGCGCACGTACGAGCAAGAGGACGGCTGCAAGGCGACACGATTCCGTTGGCCGTGTGTTTCCGGTCAAACGGTCGCAATGTTCCTAATCGTGTCCCTGGGTGCGCTTCTTCGCTTCTGGGACCTGGATCGCAAGCCACTATGGGTCGACGAACTGGCGTGGCTGGATTGGTCGACCAGACCGGCGATAGCCGACATCTTTCACGGGAATATCTTCCCACACTCTCCCTTCTTTGCATTGATCGGATGGCCGTTCAGACACTGGATGACCAACGATACGGCTCCCCGGTGCATTCCGGCGCTGCTCGGGACGGCGACAATCCCCCTCCTCTTTACACTGGGTCGCGATATGTTCAACGCTCGGGTTGGAGTAATGGCGGCGGCAGCTCTTGCAATCATCCCGATTCACGTCATGTACTCAAGACAAGTGGAGCCTTATACCCTTGCGGTATTCCTTACTACTTTGTACGCATGGCTCCTCTGGAGAACGCGAAACTCGACATCGCTCCGGGCATGGGTCTGTGTGGCTTTATCCGCCGCGGGAGCCGTCTATGCCCACATGTTCGCCGTATTTGCAGTGGCCCTCATGGCAGCCACCGTCTGCTTGATAGCAATGCGCAGGCGCGAGCAGTGGCACTGCCTGATTCCACTGGGCATCGCCCTGGGGACCGCCGCCTTGCTTTATGTTCCATGGCTCATTGCTGGCCCAACGCTGGCCAGCACGTGGGTCTCGGAAATTCCACGCGACGTGTTCAAACAAACGTACTCGGCCTCTTCTCCGCTCAAGGTTGTCATCGTGTCATTCCTCTCCTCCTGTTGGCGAGGTGACGAGTATGTCTTCAGTCTGCTCACCCCCCCGTTCCTTCTCGGATTGGCCGTGTTGGGATTGAGCGCATTTCTCACATTGAAAAGCCGCGTGCCCGCTCTTTTGTTCGTTGCGCTTTGGGCAAGCTCCATGTCGTGCGTTGCGGTCACGGTGTATGCCTGGGGATATCTTCTTCACGGACGCTACATGATGAGTGCCATGCCGGCATCCTGTATCCTCATTGCCGTCGGCGTCGAAAATCTCAGCTCCGTCCCTATACGGTTCCACATTCGCCGTTACGCGGCGATTGCAGTATCGACAGTGGCCGTATCGTCATTGGCATTGTTGAGCTTTGGCGCCACGATGCTCGTATGCTTTGGCATTCCGTATCAAGACACACGCGGAATGGTCAGAGTGCTGGATGAGGTTGTGGCGCCCAATGACGCAATCGTCACGTCGATCTGGAACTCGGAGATGATTTTCAGGCACTACAAATCACCACTTCTCCATCGGGTCATAAACCAGCCCCCGGGGTCTTCCATTGAGAGGCTTGCAGGCCAATTGGACGCGGGAAAGCGAGTGTGGTTCCTATACTGGTGGGATTTCCCCAATGAAGTGAGCGACTTTATCAAGTCCGCCCATTTGAAATCGATTGACCTGTGTGGCGGCGGGTGGGGTGACCATATTGTGACCATTTGGCCCCCCGGAGACGAAGTCTCCGACGATAGTGTCATCGACACAGCGTGGACGGTTCTGGCAACGGCCGTCAAGTACTCCGACCGCAAGCCCGAGGTAATGCTCCTCCGGCGCGCCGATTTGGCCGGCAATCACCCCCGATTGGCCACGATGGCATCGGAAAAGCACCTTGAGATTGGAGGCGATGAACTCGCGACGCTCTCGTGGTTTGCCCCAACGGATTTTCTCCTGCGAGAGACTCTGCAAAAGGCAGGGATGGGAACGCACCAGCAGAGCAACAACAGTTGGTCCATACCGTAACCGGGATTGGCGTTGCCGCCCAAGTGCGCGCTTTGCTCATGGTTAGGTTGCGCGGGCAGACAATGAGTCGGTCACAGCCGCGAGAACAAATCCTCGCTGAATCCGCTTCGTCTGCGGATACGGGATGGTTGAAACACCGCACATAAAAAGGAGGTGGCGGGCCATAGCGACCCGCCACCCAAATACTACCAATACGGTCCAGACCCGCTTTCTTTCGCTCATCCAGCGCACGAAGCGCCGGAGTCACCTCAGCAGCACATCAACAATAAAACCGTTGATCCATTGCCGGGACTACCCTGTCTATGGCTTCCAGCTTTCGCCGACTTGCCACCCTCTCCATCAAACAACGTTCGCTGTTCAACTCACTCAAGAGTGATTCGGAAACGGAGCGAATAGAAAATCACTCGAAGCCCGAAACAGGATAGGCTCAAAAAGCCCTGTAAATTCTTTGGCCTATCGACTTAGAACGGATACGTACCGGCGTAAAGAATGTTCCATATGAACCAAAGCGGCCACCAGAAGAGAAGTACGAGCATGGCGTGAAACCTCCTTTCACTATCCTCAGTTGAATATGCCCCCCTACGAAGAGCATGGGCGAAGTATAGCACATCACATGACGGGACGCAACGCATTTGCCAGGATGAACAGTTTGCACCCTAGGCCCCCATTCCGTGAACAGATCTCTGTATCACCTCACCCATCAGGGCATGGACTCCCCTTTCTCAACTTCCCTGCTACACTCCCCCATGGCGACGCAAATCGCTTCGATAGCCGCCGCGAACTTCCCATCGTGAGTTGCCTGCGCACGGAATTCATCTCACAAAAGCGAGCGCGGCAGGCTCCCTCGGGAACCTGCCGCGCTCATTCGTATTCTGGGTGGGCCCGATTCAGGACCCAGCGAGAGAGTTTTACGCGACCTTAAAGAAGCGGCGTGCGAGCATCCCTGCCAAACCCAAGCCAAGGAGGCCGATGGAGGCAGGCTCGGGAACAACCGTGCGGTTCAGCGTGATTTGAATCAGCAAGTCCTGGTAGTCCTGGTCGCCCAAATCTTGCAGGTCCTGGTTGAGGTACTCGTACGGCAAGTCCTCGAACGCAAGCAGCAACACGTTGGGATCCGGGGTCGTGAGCAGCAACACGTGCACTTCACCGTTGAGATTCAGTGCGCTCTGAGAGTACCACGTGAAGAGGTCCGCGCCTCCCGAGGTCTGATCGGGGTTGACTTGGTTCGGGTTACGCACCTGCTGATAGAAGCCGATGTCCGTCAACGAACCCACGGGAATGGTTGCGTTGATGCCGGACAGGCGCAAGTCGCCTTGGCCCTGCATGTCTGGCGGAGCAGGATTAAGGTCATAGTTCAGGAACGGATAGAGAACATCCGTAGTCGTTCCCGGGGCTCCATTGGGATAGATGCCAAAGTCCGATTCGAGGAACGCTTGACGCCATACCGCTTCAAACGTAATGGATTCAACATCTGGGTCCAGCGTCAGGGTCTCATTCGGCAACTGCAGC
Source organism: Candidatus Hydrogenedentales bacterium (assembly GCA_041859475.1). GTDB lineage: Bacteria > Hydrogenedentota > Hydrogenedentia > Hydrogenedentales > SLHB01 > JAIBAQ01. The sequence continues at coordinate 12,690 of JBHEKO010000166.1, read as the reverse complement.
GGAACCAAGTCGGAACTCTGAGTCAGGGCAGTTCCATAAAGTTGGTTGTAGATCTGGTACAACCAGACATTTGCGCCTTCCGAGCCATTCGGCTGTTGGGGAATGATCGCGGCAAACGCGCCGCTTGCAACGACCAACGCTGTAGCCAGCACGATTCCAAAGCGGATGCTCTTCATTGTCTTCTCTCTCCCTTTCGCAGTTGTCGGTCTGCGTCTTCGTCTCTGTGAGACTACCCAAGGACGCCCTCTGACGACAACTTACCCTTAAACTCTTGCACCATTACGGATTCGAGCGGCCCCGAATCCAACGACTTTCTACTTCACACGGGTATGATTAAGCACACCGCATGCCAATCGAATAACACCGTTCTATGCCCATTCATTCCAATTGTTTGCGCAATCGACGGCTAGCACCAAACCCGCACAGGCACGCGCCGGAATTAGTCAGATGTGAACACTATGTATTCGAGCCAGACTCAATAATGCCTGACGAGTGATCCTGAAATTGCCCCCACACACACGCCTGCCGACCGGAGAATGACTATGGAACAGCATCCAATCCGTACTGTTCGATGCGGCGACGTAGCGTCTGATAGCTGATACCAAGCGCTTCCGCCGCCTTTCGGCGATTCCACTGGTGCTCTTCAAGCGATTTCAAGATCTTGTCCGCGGAGAGTTCCGCCGAATCGGCTTTCCCCACAATGGCCGGCGGGGCGCTGGCATTGGTACCTGGGGCGGGTGAGGAGAGAGGATTGGCGCCCGCCTGGAGCTTCCGGGCATCCCCCAGCGGCGTCTTACCCAATGCCAACCAGCGCTTGATGGTGCTCTCCAGTTCGCGAACGTTGCCGGGCCATGTGTGCTCGGTCAGGGAACTCAGATCGTCCACGGTGATTTCAAGCGGGCTATCGGCGCGAAACCGTCCGTGCTTCTGTACAAAGTGCCGCACAAGCAGCGGCACATCCTCCTTGCGGCCGTGCAGTGGCTGCACCCAAATGCACACTTCATTGAGCCTGAAGTAGAGATCCGCCCGAAACGATCCGTCCTTCGTCTTGCGCTCAAGATCCGCATTCGTTGCCGCGATGATCTGTACGTCAACGTTTATCTGCTTGCGGCCGCCCAGCTTCGTAAACTCTTTGTGCTCGATGACCTGCAACAACTTCGATTGCAGGCTCGGGTGCATGTCGCCGATCTCATCCAGGAAGATGATCCCGCGATTGGCCAATTCAAAGCGCCCCGGCTTCGAAGTTACTGCCCCCGTAAAAGCCCCCTTCTCGTAGCCGAACAACTCGCTTTCGAGCAACTGCTCCGGCAAGGCCGTACAATTAACCTTTACAAACGGCTTGTCGCTGCGACGCGAAAGCCGGTGTATCTCGCGAGCAACCAGATCTTTGCCGGTTCCGCTCTCGCCGCGAATCAGGCAGTTCAGGTCGGATTGCGCTACCTGCTTGATAATGGATCTCAACTCTTGCGTGGCCGGGCTGATGCCTATCAAGGCCGACGCATCGCCGTCTTGCCGCGCGGGCGCCGGCGCTCGCTGCACGCGGTTCGCGTCCGAATCGGAACTCAGCGCCCGCGCCAACGACATTCGAATTTCGGCAAGCGTAAATGGTTTGGGCAGAAAGTCCGCAGCCCCTCGTCGCATGCACTCGATCACCAATTGAGGCGACGAATCCACCGAAACACAAATGATGCGCGGCTGGCTCCCGGTATCCATCAACAATGGCATGGCGTCTTGCGTAAGACCAGCCTCGGGAAGCAACTCGACAATGACCGCGGCAGTCGAGCGTTCTCGAAGGATCGCCACTGCCTCCACCACCGTGCTGGCCGTCACGACATCGTAGCCCGAGTTCGCCAGGCCCTTTGCCAAGGACCACCGAACGCCGGGATCCGTATCGAGCACCAACACCGTCTTCTGAGGCGCGGCGGCGTCCTCTTCAACCGTCTCGGGGAAAATGAATCGTGATCCTATCATCATGCAATACCCGCGCGCGTGCGCATCGAGGCCGTAGCATTTCTCGGAAGAAGGATGCGAATCTTCCTGCGGCCGCTCGCGGTGTGCTCTACGCTCAGTGTGCCGCCGCAACTGTGAACGGAACGCTCCGCAAGCTGCAGACTCGGATGCATGCCCACGGATTCCAAATCGCCGTACGGGCTCTCCGAACTCTGCGGCAGGTCCATCCGCCCGTGGCTCAGTTCAAAACCGATATGCTGTTCATCGGGCCCATACAAGCGCAACGTTAGTGCTCCACCAATCTCGACCGACCTCAGCGAATCGAGGATAAGGTCCAGAATCGTGCGGGCGAGCGTGGTTCCGTTTAGCAAGACGCACTCGCAGTCGCGTATCACGTCTTTGTCTATCGTCACTCCCCTGCTCTGAATCGCCACGGACAACATCTCAAGCGCCTGGTCCACGAACTCGTCCAAGCGCACCGTCTCAATGGCATTCTCGCGCAAAAGCGAAAGCTTCCTGAATTCCTGCGTCTGCCTGCGAAGGCGGTCCACGTTCTCCATCACGATCTGCATGCCCTGCTTCGAATCCGGCGTCGTCAGGGTTTCGCTGACGAAATCCGCGGCCATCTGGATCGCCGTGAGCGGCTGGATAAAGTTGCGGGCCAACTCCACCCCGATGTTGCCCAGGCTGGCGTGATGCGCAATGTGGAACAGCAATTGGCCACGCTCCCACTCGAAAGAAAGAAAGTAACTGCTCGTGTCCAAGAAACCGAGAAACGCTTCGTCCGGCTCGTAGTCCGCCGCAAGAAAAAAGGCGACCGTGCATGTCCCGCGATTCCAGAAGGACTGCGTGTACACATACGATTTGACCGAATCGCGGTCGAACAGCGTGTTTCGCGTAAGCCATTCCTGAATGAACAAGTCCGGTTCGGCCGAGGCAAGCATGCTGTCGAAACCACTAACCTGGAACGCTCCGTCGCAGGTGTAGTACTCGGTTTCCTCTCCGTCTTCGGCCATCACCAGCGCCACCATTCGCCGGCGGGCTGCATCGCATAACGCAATCCCCCGCATGGGGGCATGCTGTTGAAGTTCGGTAAAAATTTGACGAAACATCCTTTCGTCGGCGTAGTATTCGGCAGACATTCGCGCCAATCGAAGAAGTGTGCGGAGGTGGTCGTTGCTCCGTTCGCACGCCGTGGCATATTGACGCAAGTCCACGGTGGCCTCTTCAACGCGCACTCGGAGTTGCTCGCGCTCCTCGACCAGCAAGCGGAAAAGCTCCGACCGCTCACGCGCCATGTCGTGATGCGACAACGCCCGCAGTATCGCCGTCCGCAGCGTTATGAGATCCACCGGCTTGCACAAATAGTCGAACGCGCCTGCGCGCATCGTTGTTATGATCGTTTCGGCAGTCGCATCCCCGGTGAGGACGACGGAAACAAGATTCATGTCTTCGCGGCAAAAATCGGCAAGCAGCGACAAACCCGACCCATCTGGAAGTCCCAGATCGATGAGTGCACAGGCATAGCGGTCTTTTTCGAAAAAGCTGAGCCCTTCGGAACACGTAGAGGCTTCGTCGTACTGAAATCCCTCCCGTTTCAGGATTTCCGCGATAAGCCGCCGCTGGGCGGGCTCGTCCTCAACGATCAAGATTCGTGGCTGGGGTTTGTCCATGAAGTGCTGGCCCCGGTTAGGGATGACTACAATGCCAGGAACTAACGTGAACCTCGTTGGGCGCCAGACCAAGCGCCGCTACGGCGCATGAAGCACGCACGCAATCGGGAATTCACACCAAGAAATAACATACTACTAATCATTTGACGGAATGTCAATGTGAAGTCATTATACGCCGATTACGCGATACGCAAAACCGCAAGAAGTTGTCACGCGTGAACATCATCTCAACACTGCAGGAGTTGGTCACGAAGAAATCATACGCTGCCCAATGCCCTAACTCTTTTGACTTCAATACTATCCTTCACCTCCTCCCCGCACCCACAACATGGCACATCGCTTGCTACACGCTATACAGTCGGTGGAGGAGTGTGTTAATGGATGATATTCAAAAGCTCAAATCGGCAATAGACGATTTGCAGAAGAGACTTCACGAAGAAACTCAATTGAGATCCGAGTTGGAGCGGCGGTGTCATCTTCTGGAAAAGCTCGCCTATCGAGACCCTTCAACGGGGCTGCGCACAGAGCACTATCTTCACGCACGGGTCAAAGAAGAGATTGAACGTTCAATTCGCTATCCGTCTTCGACCACATTGATAACGGTGTGTGCCCCAAAGGACCGCGAGACTCTGCTTCCCAAACTGGGTCTGCGCTTGGCCGACGAGTTGCGCAGCTCGGATCAGGTGTACACACTCAGCCGAAGCGGTCTTGCCATTCTCTTGATTGAGACCCCCGAAGAGGGCGCAAAACGCGTCGTCGAACGCGTAGAAGCAGAAATGACGCAGTTCTTGCGCGGATTCGGAATGTCGGTGACGAGCTTCCCCGTGGACGCCAACTTGGCCGAAGATTTCATGAATCTCGCCATTGAACGCCACAACGAGTTGTTGCGCGAAGTGCAGCCCGAGGTTGCCTCGCAAATGAACGCTTCGCACGCGCAGAGCATCCACTGACGGCTGGGTGACTCTAGCAAAGACCGGCCGCCCGTTAAGGCCGGTGGCGCTCCGTGAACCGTCCATTTCGCGTCATCGCCCCCATCCCATTTGTCATCGCCCGCCGGACGATGCTACTGTGAGCGCCTGTTGGCAAAATGGTCGTCCCTACGCAACCTCAATCTCGAGGAATCCCCTCCATGAAAGCTGTGAAATGGTTCGCCTCGCGCGATATGCGCATGGTCGATATGCCGAAGCCTTCCCCGCGCCCCCACGAGGCCCTTATCCGAATCGAATCCACCGGCGTCTGCGGATCGGATATGCATTATTACGTGGACGGGCACATCGGAAAGACCGTCATCACGGAGCCCATCGTGCTTGGCCACGAATATGCCGGAATCGTCGAGGAGGTGGGCAAAGATGCAGACCGCTCGCTAATCGGGAAACGCGTCGCAGTTGAGCCGGGTATCCCGTGTTTTCATTGCGAGTCCTGCCTGAAGGGGCACTACAACGTCTGCCCAAAACTCCAGTTCCCTGGCGGTCCGCCGAATGACGGCGCGCTTTGCGAGTATATCTGCGTACATGCGGCGTTCTGCTTCCCCGTACCGGACAGTATCTCGGCGGCCGAGGCCGCAATGATCGAACCGCTTGCCGTGGCCTTGCACACCATCGAGCTGGCTCGCTTGGTCCCCGGAGAGACCGTGGCCATACTCGGGCTGGGCCCGATTGGTCTTCTGACCGCCCAAGTCGCACGCCTGGCAGGAGCCGGCTGCGTCATCGGCTGCGACCCACTCGACTACCGCGTTGCGGCCGCCGCCCGGCACGGCGTCGATTTCGCGTTCAATCCCGAAGCCCTCGACTGTGTCAAGACGGTGTTCGAGGAAACGAAAGGTCGCGGCGTCGACATCGCCATCGACTGCGCTCGCTCGGTCATCACGCCCGACATCGCGTGCCGCTTGACCCGGCCTGCCGCAAGATGTGTCTTGACAGGAATATCCGGCTCGGAAAATGGGGTCTTTCCCGTTGATATCGCACGTCGCAAGGAGCTCACCATAACCTGGTGCCGCCGCTTCTTGTTCAACTTCCCCGCCGCGATCGCCTTCGTGGCGGATGGACGGCTCGACGTAAAGTCATTGATCACCCATTCATTTCCATTGGAAAAAGCTCGCGAAGCGTTTGAGATCGTGGCCAATAGCGAAGACGGGGTGCTTAAGGCCTCCGTCGACCAATAGCCCCGGTTCGCCTAGGATCAAGTCGCCCCGCTTCAGGGCGTAAGTCAGGAGATGTCCCCCATGGTGAAGAAGATCCTTAAGGGTGCGGGAATCGCAATCCTTGTCCTGGCTTTCCTGTTCATACTCATTGTAGGCCCATGGCCGAACTACCGGGCCAGCGACGTCACCAAGGTGAGGTACTTTCGCGAAGCCGTGGCAAAGATTAACGAGAACATCCGGGAATCGGACATCACGGCCACTCCCGACCGCCTCCGCGCCGGCTGGGGCAAGGCTTCGATCACGCCACCCATCGGCACGCCGCTCGCGGGGTTTGGCAATCGCAAAGGCAGGCCCAGCACCGGCGTTCACGACGAGTTGTATGCGAAGGCCTTGGCCTTAAGCGATGGGAAGGACACCGTCGTGCTGGCCGGCTCGGACATGTTGATTGTCCCCAACAATGTGGCGGACCGAGCGCGGGCGCTCGTGGAAGAGCAAACACAACTCACGGCAAACGATATCCTATTCAATTCGTCTCACACACATTCCGGACCCGGGGCTTGGGGTCCGGGTTTGTTGGCAAACGAATTCTCGGGCAAGTATAACGCGGCTATCGTGGAACTCATCGCGAAGGGTTTTGCCTCGGCAATTATCGATGCCTACAACGACCGGAAGCTGGCCGATCTCGCGTCGGGCTCGGTCGATGCCCCTCAATACATTCGCAACCGCACGCGCCAAGCCTCCGTCGACAGCGAGTTGAGCTACCTTATTGCGCGCCAGAAAGACGGAAGGTCGTGTTATCTCGTCTCCTATTCGGCGCACCCCACCAATCTGGGTGGAAGCAATATGGAGTTCAGCGGCGACTATCCCGGATACCTCCAGCGCTTCCTCGAAATCGATTCAGGCCAATTTGGCATGTATCTCGGCGGGGCGCTAGGCAGCATGGGAAGCAATATTGAAGGTGCGGATGGCTACGCCAAGTCGCTGAACTTGGGCGAAGCCTTAGCCAAACTTGTCCTTGAGGATGCCAAGAAAGCCACCTTCTCGGATTCATTCGATATCGCTTCGGTCGGGTTCGCTTTCGACTCCCCTCCCATTCAGTTTCGCCTGAATCAATCGTGGAGACTCTCCCCAAACCTCTTCCCCTTCCTTGGGCTGGACGCCGAAGGCTGGATTCAAGGAGTTCGCGTCGGGAACATGCTCTTCTACGGAACCCCGTGCGACATGAGCGGCGAAATCAGCGTCGACATGAAGCAGTGGGCCGCGCAGCGTGGGGTCGACCTGTGGGTGTGCAGCTTTGACGGGGACTACCTCGGCTACGTCTCCCCGCAGAAGTACTACGAAGCCAACGAGGAAGGCGTGGAATACGAAATGTTTACTATGTCTTGGATGGGGCCCAATCAGGAACCCTTCTTTACGAATCTCATGCAACACATGGTCGATACGCTCTTCGCTCCGCCCGCGGCGCCCGCCGTAGCGATGAGATAGCGCGCGCATGACGGAGTTGGATACCCTCGACCCGCTGCCCACGAACGAATCGCAGTACGTGCCGCGCGGAAGGTTCACCGCGTGGGCAGCACTCGCCATGGTAGTGGCTGGCGTCTCGTTGATGCTCTACCTCGCCCACATCGAATCGCAATCGCAGAAGACGCAGGTTTGGCGCAATGCGCTCGTCGTGCTCGAAGGCCAGCCGTTCTGGGATGACGCAATCCCCGCGCGGTTCCGGCTGACGCGAGAAGAGACCGCTCCCTTCTACCCCTTGATCCAAGAACTGCAAAAGCAACCTAAGGGCGTCGAAGCAATCGACTCCCTGCACCTCGACATGCGGGAGTACATCGTCGCCGTAGACATGCCCGGCTCGGAGTGGACGTCCCTGCTGGAATCCGGCCGCGTGCCGGAGCCCGGCAAACCCGAAGCCCTCGCGGGCCCGCACTGCCGGTTCGACCACTTCACGCTCGATGGCGTCGAGTTCACGGTCGTCGGACGGTTGCAGCGAGGCACGGCCGGACTGTCCTTCGCCTACCTCGTTCCGTACAGCGGGCATGTGATGCCCCTCTTCGAGGAGAGCCGGGGAGCAACCACCGGTTGGATCGAGAAGGATACGTCGCGGCGGCCTCCCATGGTCGAAGAGCAGTTGGACGAAAGCATGAAGGTTCTGCTGGGAACCGCGCCCGCATCCACGGCAGTCTCTCGCGGAGTGATGCTTGGCCTCCTGCTCGTCGTGTTCGGCGGCGCGGTCTTCCAAGTTCGCGTACTTCGTTGGCTCTTCCGGCGCAAGCGCCTATTCGCAACGCTCCTGGATTCGACGAATTCGTCGCCGTTCCTGTTTCGCGCCGTGCATCTGTTGTGCTACGGGGCCTTGCTGGGGCCTATGGTGCTGGCATTCGCGTTTCCTTTGGCCCACCGGCTCGCAATCCTGCTCGTCCAGGAAACTTTCACAACCGGCGAACTCGCCTACGTAGGCACGGCATACATGTCCGGCAACGTCGCCACCGCCGCCGTAGCAACCTTCGTCAACAACTACATCGTCCAGACCTTGGGGATCACCATCGTACCGTCCTTGGTCATCCCATTCTGGGGACTCGTCAAGACGATGCTCAACCTCGCGATTGCGGGCTTCGCATTGGCTCCTCTCTATACGGACTTCGCCTGGCGCTATGCCTTCCACTCCATCACGGTTTCGCTCGAAGTCGAGGCCTACGTGATCGCCGCCTACGCAACCTGCCTCTATGTGATCCGTGTGTACAAGGGAATCACGGTGGGGGCGTTTGTAAAGGAGGCGACTTCCGCATCCAAGCTCATGCTCGAAGCGGTGCTGCTGACGGGAGTCCTGCTCTTCATCGCCGCCACCTACGAAGCAGCAACGCTCATCCTCGCCGGTTGAGGCATGCGTTCTTCTGTAGCGCGGTCTTCTGTAACGCCGCCTTCCAGGCGGCATTGGGCTAATGCGTAGCGCCGCCTTCCAGGCGGCATTGGGTGACAAAGGGACGATGGTTTGCTGAAGCCGAAGAGCCGGCAAGATGCCGGCGTTACAAAGACGTGTTACGCGGTGCTGCCGGTCCGGTAGCCTGCGAGGTCGACCGTCACGTGGCGGTATCCTGCGGCGCGGATCGCGCGGACGGCTTGTTCGCGCATGGCGGGTTCGAGCAGACGCGGGATATCAGCGGGATCGACTTCGATGCGGCAGACGTCGCCGTGATGCCGCGCGCGGTATTGGCGAAAACCCAGTTGCCTGAGCGCTTCTTCGGCGGCCTCGACCTTTTGAAGTTCTTCCTTCGACACGCGTGTTCCTACGGGGAATCGCGACGAGAGACACGCAAACGAAGCTTTGTCTGCGGTGGGCAGGTTGCGTCGTTCGCTTAGGCGGCGGATTTCGGCCTTGTTGAGTTGAGCTTCCAGCAGCGGCGCGACAACGCCGCTCTCGCGGGCCGCAATCGCCCCTTTGCGCGTCGTGTCGACCAGGTCGTCCGTGATCTCGCCGTAGGCGATGCGCGCGATGCCTTCGCGTTTCACCAACTCGCCCATCTTTCCGAACAACTCGGTGCGGCAGTGGTAGCAGCGCGTACCGTCGTTTTGCAGATAGGCTTCGTTGTCGAATTCATTGGTGAACAGCACGCGGAAGTTCCAGCCGCGTTTCGCGGCGAGCTCGGACGCTTCGGCCACTTCCGAACGCGGCACGCTCGGCGAGTCGCCAAGGAGGATATGCGCGTTGGCGCCCAGCACGTCGTGCGCAACATCGGCCAGATACGTGGAATCCACGCCGCCGGAGTACGCCACGGCAAGCGATCCGTATCCCGCGAGGATCGCTTTCAACCGCGCCTCTTTCGCGAGCGCCGTGTCTTCGGAAAGGTGAATCGTTTCGCTCATTGTCGTTGGCGTTCCACGTGTTCGACGGAGCTGGACTGGACGCTCTCATGAAGCGAACCAAGCACGAAGTCTCCGCAGATACGTTCCAGTGTAACGGGGCGCACTTCGTTCACCAGCCTATCCGAGGAACGAACGACGACCCGTATGTAATTCCCAGTATAGCCCGACCAGCAGCCTTCTTCTTGGCTTTCGAACAGGACTTCCATGGTGTGGCCCACGTGGGCTTGGTGAAACTCGCGCCGTTTTTTGGCGCTCAAGCGGCGCGCCTGGGCGCTGCGCAAACTCGCCGTCGCGGGGTCCACCTTGTTCTCATAGCGCGACGCGGGCGTGCCCTTTCGCTCCGAATACTTGAACACGTGGGCGTACCGCAGCGGGCTATGCTCCAACACATCGAGCGTCTCCGCGAAATCGTCGTCCGTTTCGCCGGGCGACCCGACGAGCAGGTCGGTTCCGATGCAGAGTCCGTCCACGGTCTGGTGCGCATGCTCGATAAACGACACAAACTCCTCGCGCGAGTATTTGCGTTTCATGAGTTGCAGCACGTGGTTCGAGCCCGATTGCAACGGGATATGCAGGTAAGGCACGAGCACATTTCCGGGATCGTTCATGCATTCGAGCAAGGCTTCCGGAATGGTGGTCGGCTCGATGCTGCTGATGCGTATGCGTTCCAGCCCTTCCACTTCGTTCAAGCGCCGCACGACGTCGACGAGCGACCGCCCTTCGTGTTCGTAGGTGCCCACGTTCACACCGGTGAGAATGATCTCTTTTGCCCCGCGCGCGACGAGTTGGCGCGCTTCCTCGGCGAGGTTGTTCAGTTCGCGGCTGCGCGCCCGCCCGCGCGCGAACGGGATGATGCAGAAGCTGCACATGAAGTCGCAGCCGTCCTGCACCTTCAAGTTGGCGCGCCGCGTGAGCGGCCCTTCGCCCACGGTGTCGATCGTGAAATCGTCGCGCTCGATGCGGTCGCGCACGACAAGCGCGTGCTCGTTCTTGCCCGCCGCGACATAGTCGAGCACGTTGAGCTTTTCCTGGTTGCCGACAATGAGGTCGACGCCTTCGATCTCCGACAGCGTCTTGTGGCCCATTTGCGAGTAGCACCCGATGACCGCCGTGTAGGCGTGGGGGTTCTTGCGAATGAACGAGCGCACCAACTGGCGCGACTTCGAATCGGCCTCGCCGGTCACCGTGCACGTGTTGATGATCCCCAAATCGGAGGTCTCGCCAAACGGCACGAGTTCGTACCCGGCCGCCGCCAGTTTCTCGGCAATCAACGCCGATTCCGATTGATTCAGTCGGCACCCCAGTGTGTGAACCGAGGCCCGCTTGGGGTGTTCGCATGTAGGTTGTTTCGTATTCATGATCGTCTGCGGAAATCAGGGACACCGAATTCCGCCTCGTCGAGTTCTTGCGTTACGTGAAGTCCGCGGAAATCAGGGACAGACACGTCTACGCTCCACTTCGTTCCGCTTCGCTTGTGTCAGTCCCTGATTTCCGCTCTCTCTCATTGTATTCCGTTAGCTTCCGCCTCGCTCCGGACCCATTCCGTCAACAGACGGACGCCGAATCCGGTTGCGCTGTTGGTGTCGAGATACGACACGTTCTTGACGCCCCAGGCTGTTCCGGCAATGTCGATGTGCGCCCACGGCGTGTCGCCAACAAATTCTCTCAGGAAGCAGGCGGCGGTGACGGCCCCGGCTTCGCGGGCCGGGCCGACGTTGCAGAGATCCGCGTGCGTGCCTTCCATCAGTTTCGCGTAGTCCTTCCACAAGGGCAACCGCCAGATTCGCTCGCCGACCGTGTCGCTCGCGTCCTGCAACGCAGTGAACAACTCGTCGCTCGTGGCCGTGACGCCCGCGGCATAGTGCCCCAGGGCCACGACGCACGCGCCGGTCAACGTCGCGATATCCACGATCTTGTCGGGACGGTAGGTGTCCACGACATACGCCATCGCGTCCGCAAGAATCAGGCGGCCTTCGGCATCCGTGTTGTGCACTTCGATTGTCTTCTTGTTGTAGGCGCGCACGATGTCGCCGGGTTTCTGTGCGCGCGCATCCACGACGTTTTCCGTAGCGGGAATGACGCCCAGGACGTTGATAGGCGGACGCATCTGCGCCACGGCCTTCATCGCGCCAAGGACTGCCGCCGCGCCGCACATATCGAACTTCATCTCGTGCATGTGGTCGGCGGGTTTGATGCTCACGCCGCCGGTATCGAAGGTAATTCCCTTTCCCACGAGGGCCAGGGTCGGAGCCGAATCGCCGAAGTGATGTTCCAGGATGATCAGCCTCGGCGGCTCGGCGCTGCCGCGCGCCACGCCCAGAAGGGCATGCATCCCCAATTCGCCCATGCGTCCCGTGTCGAGGCATTCGTATACCAGCCCGAATTGTCCCGCCAACGCTTTGGCCTCGTAGGCCAACTGGCCGGGCGTCATCTCGTTGGAGGCCATGTTGGCGAGGTCGCGGGCCCAGTTGGTGCAGCAACAGACCTTGGCAACGCGAAGGGCGAGTTCCTTGAGCGCAGGCGCCTGCTCATCCGATTCGACGATGACCACAAGCTCTTCGATCGAAGTGGGAACGTCGTCTTTGGGCAGTGACTTGTAGTGCGCGAACCGGTATTGCCCCAGCATCAAGCCTTCGATAAACGCGCCCAGAAACCACTCCGGCTTCGCGGACAAATCAATGAGCACGCGCGTCGCCCGCGCCTTGCGCAGCGCGTCGACCGCTTTTCCCGCGCACCGCCGAATCTGCTCCGCATCCACGGTGTCGCAATCGCCGCATCCCATGAACAGAAGCCCAACGTAGGGACTGGCGGGCGTGGCCGTGAACGTGACTTCTTCGGCCTTGCCCCGGACGATGCCCTCTTCGACGAGTTTGGCCGGAATGGCGGCATCGCTCTTTCCGAGCGCCTTGGACTTGACCGGCTTTTCTCCTTCCCAGAACGGCAACAACACGACCGTTCTTCCCTCGGCGTAGGGGAAGCCACTCTTTGTCGATACGTGAATGTCCATAGGGTAAGCCTGTACCACTGCCTGTAACGGCCTCGCCTCGCCGCGGTCCTACACAG
>JBHEKO010000162.1:0-3318 GCA_041859475.1 Candidatus Hydrogenedentales bacterium | reverse complement strand
GAGCGGAGCAGCAAATGCGCGATTCTTCTCCGACAACCACTTCGCGTCCATGGCCTGAATGTGGGCGGCGTCGAGGAGCATGATGCTGCACAAGTCGCGCGTGGCGGGCGTGCAAAAGACTGGACCCTTGTAACCGTGCTTGGCCAGGACCGGTAAGGTGCCGCTGTGATCGATGTGCGCGTGGCTCAGCACGACGGCATCGAGCGACGCGGGATCGAATTCCTGAGCCCGGTTCTTCTGGTCCGATTCTTTGCGTATGCCTTGAAACAATCCGCAATCGAATAGGACGCGTTTGCCTCCCATCTCTACGAGATGTTTGCTTCCTGTAACTTCTTCCGCTGCACCGTAGGACGTGATTCGCATTATACAGCCGCCTCCTGTTCCCGAATGCGGGGTGGGTTCGCTTCAAAGTCGGCCAGACAACGCTCGATGAGGCGTCGTGGGTCGTCGTCGAAGGTGATCCTGGATCCTGTGGCCTTCTTCATAACGGGGAGGACATCGTCGATAAAATCCGCGATGCCGCCGGTACCGGTGAGGACGCCGATGGGGCGCCCTTCGTCGTATGCGATGGAGAACTCGCCGAGCGTGCCCGAGCGCCCGCCGACGATAATGACAATATCGCAACTGCGCACGCCGATTATTTCGCGGCCCATCAGACCCATGCCGGTATAGATCATGACGTCGATGTGATCGATTGGGCTGCCGTAACGCTCAACATGCTCTTGCAGGCCCATCGCCGGCGAGACGCCGATGGTTAAACCACCATGCTTCTTGCAGCCTACTATGGCCTGATGAGGCAAACCAGGGCAGCCCCCGGTCACGAGGGCGCACCCGGCGTCGGCGATGGCCGCGCCCAATTCGAAACAACGTGCGGAAATAGCTTCGTTGAAGGTTCCGCCCGCGGAACCCATGACACCGACTTTCAGACGCAATACATCCATGTCGCTTTCCCCCTTACAAGAAAGCGACATGGTAGCAGAACGCAGGCGCGAATTCGCACCGTACAATGAGGGGTTTAGGCACCGTGCGACTCGAGCATGGCGGACGCATGCTTCATGCTCACGTCGGAGACGGACCCGTCCAGCAGGCGCGCCAATTCCTCGATGCGCGCATTGTTCTCGACGGGGGACACCGTCGTCGTGGTGCGCCCTTTGAGCGTGGTCTTTGAGACGTAGTAGTGCGTGTGCGCGGCCGCGGCGATCTGCGGAAGGTGCGTGATGCAGATCGTCTGATGCGACTCCGCCAACTCGCGAAGCCGTTGGGCGACCTTGTTGGCCACTGCGCCTCCGACTCCCGCGTCGATTTCGTCGAACACGAGCGTGGGGATTCGGTCCGCGGATGCAAAGACCGTCTTGATGGCAAGCATGACGCGTGAGATTTCGCCGCCGGAGGCAACCTGCTTCAGGAGCTTGGGGCGTTCGCCCGGATTTGCCGCAAGCATGAAATCCGCACGGTCGATTCCGCGTGCAGCCAACTCCGTGGACTCGAAGCTGGTCTCGAACTTGCCGCCCTTCATGCCCAGTTCCTGGAGAGCTGCCGTGACTTTCTTGTCCAGGCGAGCGGCGGCAGAACGGCGCTTTTCGGAGAGCACCCCGGCTGCCTCGGAAGCCTCGCGATGAAACTCGTCGCGCCGCGACTGCATCTCGGCGAGATGTTTGTCGCGTTGTTCGAATCGCTCGATTTCTTCGACAGCATTGTCGCGGTACGCAAGGATCGCCTCGATGGAATCGCCGAACTTGCGTTTCAAGTCGCCGATTTGGCTGATGCGCTGGTTGAGCGTCTCGAGTTCTTGCGGGTCGTACTCGACTTGGCTGGTGTATCCCCGCAGCTCCGAACACAAATCGGCCAGGGACGCGCGCACGCCCCCGAGATTCGTCACGAACGTCTGAAAGCGCGTGTCGATGCGGGTGAGCTCTTCCAAGGCCCGCAAGGCATGGTCCATGCAATCGATGGCCGCGTCGCCTTCGCGCTCGTACAAATGGGCGTAGGCGCCGCAGGTTAGTTCATAGATCTTCTCGGCATTTGTGATGATATTCCTGCGCGATTTAACTTCGTCTTCTTCGTTTGGCTTGAGATCGGCCCCTTTGATCTCGGTTACTTCGAATCGCAAGAACTCCACCCGGCGCGCTCGTTCGCGATCATCGGTCTCCAACTCGGCGATCTGCTTCTCGATGTCGCGCAATTTGCCGACAAGCTCGGCCAGCACGGCTGCGTCGACCTCGGTGTTCGCGTAGTTGTCGAGCAACTCCAGTTGGCGATCCGCGCGAAGCAAGGACTGATGATCGTGCTGGCCGTGAAGGTCCACCAATTCGTCGCCGATCTGGGCGAGCATCGAAACGGGCACGATGTTTCCGCACACGTGCGCGCGGCTGCGGCCGTCGGCGGCAATGATGCGTGTCAGCACCAACTCGCCATCCGTCAGTTCGATATCCAACCCATCGAGCAACGATTTCAGATGACGGGAAGGAAGGGGAATGCGAAAGACGGCATCGACTTTGGCCCGGTCGACGTTGTCGCGAACGATGTCGCTTGACGCGCGGCCACCGAGCACGAGTTCGAGTGCACCCACGATGATGGATTTTCCCGCACCGGTTTCACCGGTCAGGACGTTCAGGCCAGTGCGGAACTCAACTTCGATTTCATCGATGATCGCGAAATTCTGAATATGCAGCGTCTCAAGCATGGCGCGCCACCTTCAGTTCCATCAGGAACTCCTTGTTCCCCGCTGGTCCCAGCAAGGGTGAGGGTATCACACGGTCGGAGGTGAATCCCAAATCGCGCGCCGCCACCGCCACCTCCGACAGGACGGAATCATGCACGGCGGAGTCGCGCACCACCCCTCCCTTGCCGACGGCCGACCGCCCTGCTTCGAACTGAGGCTTAACGAGAACTACGCCTACGGCGTCAGGCATGACCAGCGCTTTGATGTGTGGCAACACCAGCTTCAGAGATATAAACGAGCAATCCGCGACAAAGAAGCTAGGTTGCTCGGGCAGGTCCTCCGGTGTGACGTGCCGGATGTTCGTGCGCTCCATGACGACGACGCGCGAATCCTGTCGCAGCTTCCACGCAAGCTGGCCGTAACCGACATCGACCGCGTAGACACGGGCAGCGCCTCGTTGCAGGAGGCAGTCGGTGAAGCCGCCGGTGGATGCGCCGACGTCGATGGTCACCAATCCAGTCACATCGAGGGAGAAGGCGTCGAGAGTGGCGACAAGTTTCTCGCCTCCACGACTTACAAAGGGGGGCTCGTCACGAATTTCGATGGGCGTATCTTCCGACAGGCGCACACCCGGCTTGTCGAGCTTTTCGCCGGCC
>JBHEKO010000728.1:0-4742 GCA_041859475.1 Candidatus Hydrogenedentales bacterium | reverse complement strand
TCCCGCTGCTCATCGGTCAGCGTCTGCGCGTCCGTTCCCTGCTGAGTGGCATCCTGACGCCAAATCCGGATAAGCGGCACTCCGGCAAGGCCATTCTCTGGCGCGTTGCTCACGGAATCCGCCTCGTCCAACACGCATTGATAGGTCTTGATGTTCTCGGCTCGATCCGCGCCTTTGGCGACCGTGAAATCGGAGTCACATTCAATACGCACCAGGATCGGAGCAGTGTTCGGCTCCGTACGCAGTAATAATTCGTCTTTCGGAAGGACTCCCAGCGATACCGTAACCCTTTGCTCGTTGCCGGTAAGCGTCTCCGGCCTTCCCGTGGCCGTGCCATGCGGATACTTCAGCAACTTCGACGTTTCGAATTTCCCTGTCGTCGTTGCCGTCAAGTTTCCACGCCAGTTGGGATCGGGACTTTCGAATGCAATGTGCCATCCCTCCTGATTCTCAAGGAAGAAAGACTCCAATTCGGTGTTCAATTGGCCCGCGACGTCTGGTGCGCTTTCGTATAGATTCTCCGTCTCTTTGGGATCGGTGGCTATCTTGTACAGCTCGGGCGCATTCTCGTCCGACAAGTCGCGGACGAACTTCCACTCGCTGTTTCGGACGGCGCGAAACGCGAATCGCTGAGCGTACGATGTCGTTGGCGGAGTCACCGTCCCGCGCAGCATGGCCCGCAGGCTCTGTCCGTCGGATTCTGCAGAAGGAAGGCCAAGCACATCCAAAACCGTCGGCATGAGATCTTCCAAGCGAACCATCGGAGAATAGCGGACACCGGCATGCTCTCCCTTAGGGAACTTGACGATCAAAGGTACATGGAGTGCGCCTTCGTAAATATGCTGGTGGAGATACTGTCCATGCTCGCCAAAGTGCTCGCCATGGTCTGCAACGACAATAATGAGGGCGTTGTCATAGAGGCCTCTCTTCTTCAAATCGGAAAAGAACTCGCCAATCGCGGAATCCACGCCGCGGATGCTGTCGTCATAAAGCGCAATCATCGAATCCAATTCTTCTTGCGTCAGTGAGTCCTTGCCTTGCAGCACGGTCCAGAGCAGGTCCGTTCCGCGCCCGCGCTTGCCTTCGGCATCCCGCACGGTAGGCGGTTCGGGGTGATCTTTCGAGAAATGAAGGAAGCGGTCGTCCGGAGGATAATAGACCCGGTCGCAGTCTTTGCATCCCAATTCGGCGAATCGGGAGTGCAGATCGTAGTTGTGCCAGAACAAGAAGAATTGGGGAGTCTCGTGCGAATCCAGCCATCGGTAGACGAGAGGCGCGCTATCGAAGATGCTGCACACCGCTTTGGGGGTCACGTAGGTATCGAATCCATATGCCAATCCGCGCCAAGGCAGCATCCACACCTCGTGGCCCACAAATCCGGCAGAGAGATAGTTCGCGTCGGCAAGCGCCTCGGGGAGCGTCGTGATGGATTCCGCCAGGTTCGTGTTGGCAGTGACGCCGTGTGTGCGCGGGTGCAGCCCTGTCAGCATAGACAGGTGCGCCGTGAGCGTCCAGGTCTCGGGCGTTACCGCGTTTTCGAAAAGAGCCGCTTCCGCCGCAAAGGCATCGATATTGGGGGTCGTCTCGCGCGCGTAGCCATAGCACGAAACATGATCCGCTCGCAGCGTATCGCACGATATAAGAATGACCGGCGTCCCCTTCGTCGCGGCAGCACGCGAAAAAACAAGTGGGTTGCCCCACATGGCATAGTCGCGTGTGGCGTTCGCATGAGGCAGAACTTGCAGCGATAGCTCCACCTTTTCCCCCGCGTACGGCGCCAAATCGGCCGAGACCGAAAGCCAACGTTGCTCCGGCGCGTTGGCCGCTGGATTTACGTCGCGTTCCAGCAGCATAACGGCGGGTCCAGTTTCGCGCTGAAGACTGACTCGAAAGCGCGCGCCATCTGCCCCTGGGGTTTCCCATGCACGAGGGAGAAACCCCACCTGCGTCTCAAACACCGCATCCTTGGGCACGGTCATTTTCCAGGGAGCGATACTGCCGAACAAGGCTTCATGCGTGACGTATTGAATGGTAGTGCGCCGCGGGGCACCGGGCTTGGCGTACTCCAGCGTCAACGATTCGATTTCCGGCAGGGCCACCGAATTCTGCGCAATAATGGCAAGTCCGCGTATTTCGCCCAGCCATGTCTCCGCTTGCGAAGGCCCAAGTGGGACTACGCACTCATTGGAAGGCCCCTCGCCATAGAGGGCGACCGCCACCCCGGGGTTCTGCTCCAATGAAGGCTCCAAATCGCTAATCCACGCTATCGTACACGGCTTGGCCTCCGCTGACTCAAGTCGTATACGAAGCTGGTTGTACGCCTCTGCGGCAAAGGGCGGCACATCGGCTCTGAGACACGCACGTTGCTCCCCGGTCGGATCCTTGTAGGGGACTTGATGCCACGCATCCGGCGGTATGCTTAATGCCGGACGTTGTGCTGCTTCAAGAGCCGCCTGATGGAGCCGCGCAAGCCTCAAGGGGCCTTCGGCTCTCTCGTCGGCGAATTCGCTCACGATGCCCGAAGGCGCCCTTGCCGGAAGGCTCTCGCTGCATCCAAGCAAACCGCCGAGCGAGGCTGCGGTAACAAGAATCCAAAACGCCGAAACCCGCAAGTAGTCGTACCTCCCGCTACGCAAGATCCATTTCCGCGATGTGTCTCGAATCTGGTTGAGATGCGCGCCCGCCGGTTCGTTTTCGCCAAGACAAGTGGCATCTGAGGCGGCGGGAATGTGTTCGAAGGCGTTGTATCGCATTGAAGTTTTAACGCTAACAAATGAGGGGGGGGATTGCAAGAGGGGTTTGCGGCCCATCGTTGACTCGGCTAGAATCGCTTCCGTCTACGCACGCCGCACCACGTGCAATCGATGCGAGGTCTCAAACTACGGGAGCGTCCCACGTGAGTCGGTACTCGTCGTACTGGTATGCACTTGCTTTGGCCCTGTTGATCTGGCTCGCGACCCTGTATCCGTATGTCTCCGCGCACCGCCATGCGCCACCGGGCTATCAGTTCAGCGGCCAAATCGCCATGGCCAACGACACGAGCATGTACTTCTCGTTCATTCATCAAGCGGCGAACGGGCACTGGCTCTTTCGAAACAACCTTACCTATGTCCCGAATACTCCGGTCTTCTTCAATCCGCAATGGCTCCTTGTCGGTGCGATCATGTCATGGTTTGAGCTGGGCGTGGAGTTTGCCTATCAATTGTGGCGCGCGGCAGGTTCCCTCGCGCTGGCATTGGGATTCACAGCTCTTGTTGGCGTCAGTCTGGGTAAAGGGCCTCAAAGGAGTATCGCCCTGCCCGTATTCTTGCTCGGTGCTGGTTTCAGTTGGGCACTCTACTTGCTCGCCTATGCGGGTCTGCTGAATCTGGGGCCTCGAAACGGATTGCCAACTCCTGCACTCGATCTGATTTGGGGCGTGCATCCCTTCAGTCATATCATGAAGAACCCCCACTTCTCGTTGCCTCACGGATTGTTTCTCCTGCTTTTTGCCTGCTTTGTCCAAGGCGAGCGCACAAAAAAGCCCAGATGGTACTTTGCAGCGGCGGGTGTTGCTGTCGTGGAGGGATTCTCCCGGCCGTACGATCTCATAACGCTCTGGGGGGTTCTGAGCGCGTTCATCGCCTTGGAAATCGTTCTTGCGCGGCGGATTGATGTGCGCGACGCGCTTTTGCGCGCCGTGCCGCTGATCGCAACGGCCCCTGTATTGCTCTACTTCGTGTGGTTGTTCTCGCTCAATTCGGCGTTCAAGTATTGGGCCAGCCAAGGCACGATGCCCACCGCACCTTTCCATTGGCACATACTCAGTTTCGGTCTGGCCTTCTTCCTGTTTGCCGCTCGTCTGGTGTTGTGGAAGAAGTTCCCTCTGGCAAACCCATACGAGCGTCTCTTTGCGGTATGGGCCGTCGTCTTGTTCGGGTTGTTTCATTCGTACAAATTATTCTCATTTATGCCCTATACCCCACAATTGGGCGTTCCCCTCTTGGCCCCGATGGTCCTCCTAGGCATTCCACTACTCCGTTTCGAGCCGGGTCCCGTGTTCGGTCTGAAGAATCGTTCAATGGCTGCGTGTGCCGCGGCGTTGATAACGGTGAACGCGCTTGGTTCGGTAGTGTTGCTGGCCAAGGCGCCGCGCGACGCCATGCGCGAGTTCGCCGAAAACTTCACGCGGAACGAGGACACGCTGGCCTTTGCTTGGCTCAATCAGAACGTTCGCGAAGATGATGTGATTCTTACCGGCCAGTATTACGGAAATCGCATGTCCAAATACGTGCCGGCCCGAATTGCCTTAGGGCATTGGTCCGTGACGCCGAAAGTAGGCGACCTGAACACGAGGGTGAACGACTTCTTTGCCGGACGGGCCTCGAGCGAACAAATGATGGCTCTGCTTACGGAAATAGGTCCCCGCTGGGTCTATGTTGTCCGAGGCGACCCCAACTACGTCGAGGAACCCGTGCGCGTACTGCCGGGCATGCGCGAAGTCTACTCCAATGCGGGTGTGATTGTTTTCAAGTGGGAGACGCCTGCCTGATGGCAATTTTCCTGCCCACGCGCGTTCGCCTAGCTGCAACTCGTTCCATGGCAGGGCCTTCCGACAACATTGGTGACTACGCCCCGGAAGGTGGGGTAGAATTCGCGCGGCGTGTCCGAAGTGCAATGGCCAAATTTGAAAAACCTTCGGCATTGTGAAATGTCTTGACGGGGTTGGGGTGTTTCTGCCAAATGGTCCGGTTTCGGTGAGG
>JBHEKO010000714.1:0-7261 GCA_041859475.1 Candidatus Hydrogenedentales bacterium | reverse complement strand
GTGAAGATAATAATTGTGATAGAATCCACTATAATGCATTGCCGGAAGCGGGTATTTCGGCGGAATCGGCGCGGTATCCGCACTGTCAAGAATCGATAAGGCCTGAGAAGGACGGTGAGAAGCGCTTCGCTGCGCGGTCGCACCTCCCTGTGTCTCTGCCGGTTCGTCTTGCGTTGAACCAGGAAGCCTGTATTGGGTGAGTTGCTAGATAATTAGTTAACTAAGAATGTATGTATTGTCTAAAAATATTTGTGTGTATAACCAATCTGATTTTCACTTGCCCCGAGAATGTCCGCGGCCGTGCTTTGGGGGCGGCTGCCTGCTCTGGAACATGAGCCAATCCGTGATTTCGGGTGCGAACCGATTCGGTCAGTCGCCGTCATTGAAGTGGCATAGAAGACGTTGGGCGAGCTCTAGTCTCACGGATCGGGCGAAACGGAAAATACATGGTAGCTCTTGCCATCCGCTCCTTTCTCGTAAACCCAGACATCGTAACGAGTTGAATCGGATGGGATTAGAGCAGTCCACTTCCTCTGTTCACCCGCTTGAAGCGCGACCTCGCCCGGCCAAGTCTGAATTTCTGTCCCCATAGTCTGTGAAGCAGTGTTCGCTCGAATCCGGTGGAATCGCATGTAGCTCAAGTCTTCATAGCGCCTTTGCAGAGAGTCGTTCTCACGCTCAGGGCCTAGAGCATTAAGGCGAACGAGGAGTGGGGCGGCAGCGTCGGGAACGCGCACTGTACCTAAGGTTCGCCAAGACCACGTAAACGGATTTGGCGCGCCGGGCAGAATCCAGTCTCCGGGCTTGAGCACCGGCTGTCCCGCAATGCTCAATTCCAGCGAGGCCCGGCCCGTTGTGCTATCGCCCGGTATACCCAAAAGCTCAAGTGAGGCCGCATATTCCCCGGGAGGCAGGGATATGTGCCCCTCCAGCGCGCTCTGGCCGCTCGCGATTTTCGCGCAGGCGGTATGCATTTCGAAGTTGTCCGGCGATTTCTGCGGATTGAAGCGACCCCGCACCGACCAGACTTCTTCGTCAGGATTGACCTCAAACATACCCGCCAGCGACAGCAAACCATCACTTGGTAGAAAGTTGACACTTGTCTTGACCGGAGTCAGTGCTTGATTTTGAAGACTGAAGGCTACCAATCGGGCATTCTGAGCATCTGCACCAAATACCTTTTCCGGCGGACCGGGATCATCGAACCGCAGAACGAGGTCTCCCTCTCTGGATTCTGGGGGCGTCGAGATAAGACCCCAGTCCGGGGGGGTCTTCGTATAGACGCCCGCCGAGCCTTCGAATGTCAGCTCCGCCTGGACTCCGTTGTCGTTATCTCGGCGAGCAACACGCACTGGAGGCCTCGTCTTGCCCGTATCGTATAGGAACACTTCGATGTCTCTAAATGCGCGATGCTGAACCTCGGTGTAGTGAGCATCCATCCACCGCCACACATCCAGCGGGTTGGACGGCAGATACTCCCGCTCCCACTCGGAGAACACGATCCAAACGCGCTCTTTCCCCTCCACGGCTTTCTGGACCTGGATTGGGAAGTAGTATTTGAACCTGGGGTCGTCATTGTTCGGCGGCGCGCTGGCATTCAAGAATCGGATGAAGTCTTCATCGACGCACCCCGTAAAGAGTTGAATATTCCTGAAGCCATACCAGTAGAACGGAAGCCAAGTTGCCCACCCCGTATGGACGATCACATCGCCTTCCTGCCATTGACTGAGCACATAGGATGTCGCCCCCTTCGTATCCATGGGGGGGTGGACGCCAGGCCGGTGCGGAAACTCGTGCGGGCCGTAGGTGCCTTTGGCCTGCTGGACCACCGAGATGGAAGGCAGAAACACCAGCAAGACCCCAAGAGCAATTTGCAGTATGCGTGGGCGGCATGACACCAGCGCGGCTCCGGCCAGGATGAACACAGGCATTGCGTAGGGCAGCATGGAGCGAATGAGGAAAACACTCTCCGCCTGGAGGGAGATGATATAGACCAGCACAACAGGAATGACAAACCAGCCGCACAAGAAGTAAGCGATACGTCTATCCTTGCGCCACGCGACAACGGTTCCGGCTGCAACGGCCGCAAAAAACACCGCCGTGGCGACCATGTAATAGGGCTTACTATCCGAATATCCGAACGCGATGGTTTTCAAATAGAAGAGCACCCTGAGGATGCTCGGAGGCGGAACCCACCATTCCGTAGAGGCCACCATCGTGCGATAGGCCTTTATGAGCATGAGCCACAACTGAGGAACAAACAAAAGTGCGCCCGCAACATTGGCGACAATCCACGGCCTCAGGCGGTCGCGGCGTCCCTGCAACGTGGCCAGAAACCAAAGGTTGATGGCAACCAACATGGGGGCAACGAATAATTCGGTGTAGCAGGATAAACCCGCAAGGACGGCGTAGATGCTCCAGTGTCGCGTGCGGTTCGTCTCGGTCGCGCGATAAAGACTGTAGGCCATCAAGGTGCCAATGGTGGGGAGATAGATGTATTCCTTGAGTTCCTGCGAATGGTGGATGTGGAAGGGAGAAAGAGCGAGAAGAGCAGCAGCGGCTAACCCCACACGGCGGCCAAGGAGGCGCGACCCCACGAAGTAAACGCTCGCAACGCCCCCAAGGCCTGCTAGCATCGGGAGCAGCCGCATCGTGAATTCGCTGCCACCTAAGCCAATTGCGCGCCATATGGCCACCAAGATATAGGGCAGGGGAGGGTGATTGGAAACGGCCTTGCCGTGAACAAGCACTCCATACAAGTCCTCGCTTGCGACCAGATTGTGGACCTCATCATGCCAGTACGGGAAGTCTCCAAGAGCAATTAACCTGAGCGCAGCAGCTATCAGAAGTATCAACGCCAAAAGCGGTCGCGCTTTCGCCATCTTGAGATCTTCATTCATTGAAACACGGTCCCTTGTTCGGATATCTCGACTTGCGATTCATCGGAATAGAATGCGCGTGGATGAGTCAAGGCCGCCTCCACGATGGCTCCCTGTCTAGTCTGTCTTCGCCAATGCACCAACCAGAGACTGGAAGCAGCAAAGATCCGCCGAGGCCTTGGCAGGCGAGAAACTGCCACCAAGTCTAGTCTATTGCCCAGTTGCAGGAAAAGGTGCGCGTGGCGTGCGCTCTTGCTCACGGTCTGGAGCACATGCGAGTTCGTTGTGATTGAATCGAGACGAGTAAGCCTTACCAACCGCCGCTAGCCCTCATCAATACCCCATGAGGTGTTTTACGGTAGCCCAGGCAACCTTGGGAAAGAAGCGACGGCTGAGGAGAATGCTCGGAATGATGTAGCATTCCGCTGTGCAATGGCATTTGCCATCCTGCACGAACTTCGCCACCTTCCGCGCATGGGGATCTTTCATGGCGCGGCGTACCGAGAAATCGTACGAGCCTATGTTCACCATGTTGACACTAGGCAGACCATCCTTTTGCATGTCGCTGTCCTGCAACTCCAGGCAAGGCTTAACGACACCATCGTCATCAATGACCAACAGACGAGAGCCGGATACGCAAGGGACGACTTGGCGCTGTTGGGCTTTTGTCTCTTCGACAATCTTGGATTGAAAAACGTCGAGCACCTTGCTCACTGCCGCGAGGGGGAGATTCTTCCCCAGCTTCCTCTTGCCTTTGACCTCGCTGAAAAGACGCACATAATCTTGAATCGGCACGTCGCGGCCCACGGCTTCGGGTGTGTCGCCAAAGGCATTCATGAGGGAGTGAAAATCCGGCTTGAAGTCATTCTCAATCTTGCCGATGGTTTCTTCAATGCCCTCGTGGTTGTAGTGTGAAACGACGGTCATCAAATTGACTGTCAGGTTGGGATAATCCTTCTGGATCTCACGCAAGCGTGCTGCGGATTCTTTACATTTCTCGTAGAGGCCGGGGATCTTTCGAATTTCGTCATGTTGCGTGCCATAGCCGTCGACAGACAGGTTGACACGGACAACTTGATTCGGAAAAGCGGCGAACAGTTGCCTCATGGTGTCCGCGATTCGCTGGGGCAGGCTGCCGTTAGACGTAATGGTCAAGCAGATAGGTTTGCAGTTTCGGCAGAACGCGAAGAGGATTTCATCAATGTCTTTGCGAAGAAAGGGCTCGCCGCCCACGATTTCAGCGCGCAGCAGCCAACCGATCGAACGCGTCATGCGTTCGATCTGATCGATGGTCATGGCATTTCGGTTCTCGCTTTCCGGCCCCCATACTTTCTTCCAAACCAGACACATCTTGCACCGCGCATTGCACCGCATCGTTGCATGGAAGATTACATTGACGGGACTATTCCACTTCAGGGTGCAGCCCGCAATCCGAATTCCCCTGCCAATCTGGGAGAGCAGGCGCGAATAGGTGCGGGAGACTCCGTTTGTCTTTGGGCGCGTCATCTGTTGGGAAGTCCCTTCTGGATATATGGCCAGCCCTGCATTCCAGCCACATTTAAATCTTAACAGCCCTCTTGGAAATGAGTCAATTTCCTGAGCATTCGCCGGGGAGTCTGTTGCACGCCTTTGCGGCCACTGCTCCGAGTTGTCGACGTTATGTGTCTCGCGTCGCTGACGCCTTTCTGACGAATGCCTTCGTCATTCGCAGGATGAGCCAAGAGAACCAATTCGTGATGCGAGTCGCAGGTAGCGAAGTCAGATCTAGCGATGCCCGATTTGGCGAACGATTTCTTTCGCCAGTCGTGGATACATTTTGGGGCTATACACGATGCTGTTCTGCATGGCGCATCCATACAGGCACCAACAGCGCTTGTCCGCAATGTACTTCTTGATTTCCATTGCCCTTGGAGATTGAAGCGCCTTCTCCACGTCGTAGTCGAAATCCTGAAGCTGTGCGATGACGAAATCGTCCTTGTCGCGCCCGCCGCGCGTTACAGGTTCAAACGCGAGAGGCTCGCAGGCCAGGAGATTCCCTTCGTCGGAGATGACCACCAACTTGCGGCCGGCCAAGCACTCGAAGGAACGCGTCTTCTCTTGCTCCGCTTCGAATTGAAGCTTGCGGACCAGGCTAAGAACTCCGCGCGCCCCCGAGGCGAGTACGGGAAGGCTCTTATTGACGCCGCCGTTCTCTGTATAGTGCGCATCGACCGCGGCCTCCGCTTCTGCGATGTCGTAGTCGTGCTCTTGCTCGCCGACATCGCCGCGGACTAAACCCAACGAATGGTAATTGACGTCGAAGTGCTCTTTGACGTACTCGACCAAGTCCATGACCGCGTGCACGTTTTTCCGCATTACGACCGTTTGGATATTGATGCTGAGACGATCGAAACGCTCGCGGACCGCCGCCAAGAGACGATACGTTTCGCAGATATTCTCAAAGCAACCGGGGAGTTCCCTTGCCCTGTCATGCTCTTCTCCGATGGCGTCAAGAGAGATGTTTACGTTTACGATGAGCTCGGGGCACGCCTTGAGTATCTGTTCGGTAGCCCCGGGAATCCGCTTGGGCAGTGCGCCGTTCGTGGGAATGCTCACCTGCCGCAACCCGGCAAGGCCGTAAAACGCCTCGACGATCTCGGGCATGTCGCGTCTGAGAAATGGTTCGCCGCCCGACAACACCATTTGGGTGAGGGGCTGCATCGATTTGGCAATCTTCCGAATGGCGTCGAGGTTCAGTTCGTTGTCCTTCTTCCCGCCGACGACATTCTCGAGATTAAAGCAAAACGAACACCGGCAGTTGCAGCGCGAAGTGACGAAAAGAATCAGCGTGCTGGGGTGGTTCGGCTGAAGGACGCCTGCCGCGAGACGAATGGCCAGTGACACGCCGCGATTCATTGTTCGCAGACTTTCTCCGAGACGGGACGTGCCCACTTGCCAAGCATCCCGGCAAGCACTCCCGTAGCCACGGGAATGGGGAGAACACAGTAGACCACCCAACTCTTCACGGCAAAGAGAAATCCCTCTTTCGCCCAGCAGGTCAAGAGCAATTCATGTTGTATGACCGCCACCGCAACTCCCAATGCCAAGGTCACGCCAAGCACGAGCGGCTGTACCAAGGCAATCGGAAGACTCAGGAATGCCAGGCACAGCAATAGTCGGGAGATCGCATCGCGCTTGTACGGCATCGTGGCCTTCTTGCGAACGCGGGGAGGCATCTGGACGATTTCGCAGGTGTTTCGATGGTAACGGCGGAAGATCTTGACAAGAGTGTCCGGGAAACAATGCATCATTTCAATATCATCATAGTACTCTAGCAAGTACCGATCTCCCATGCGAGAACTGAATTCAAGGTCTTCCGTGGACGGCTTCTTGTAGCTTTCGCTGAATCCGCCCATTTCCTCGAACACCTGGCGCCGCAGGCACCCGCACCGGGTTGAAATGTACGAAAGAGATCTATCGCGCGTACCGATCAACAACCTTCGCATCCACAAGTATTCCTGTATTGCGAAATAGCGAGGATAAAATCCCTTGTTGAGCGGGGTCATGGACGTCAGCACCGCATTTCCAGCCAACTCCGGATCCGCTTCAAGACGCTCCAAGAGTTTCCCTAGCACATCAGGCGCAAACGCAATGTCGGAATCAAGGAAGACCAAGGTCCCGCCGCGAGCGCGTTTGACAGCAAGGTTTCGACCGGCTGCAGGACCTACATTTTGCGTCAGTCTGATAGGGGTAATTCCATACTCTTCGCACAGGGTCGCCGTCCCGTCGGTAGATGCGTCATCAACGACCACAACCTCGAAGTTGGTCAAGTTCGATGCGAACAGGCAATCGAAAACCACGCGGAGAGTGGATTCGGCGTTGCGCACGGACATGATTACAGATACGCGAACATCGGTATTCGGCGTACACGAACCTTCGACATTTAACTCTTCAGTGGTATTCATATCCGAAGAAGCACCCTCTCGACGGGCAAGTATAGTTTGGCTGGTCGGCCATACACAACCGCCCTAACCCGAAGAAACCAGTGCTTTCGTTTGCCCCGAATCAAGAGCGAATTGCGTGACATTCCGGGACGTCTCGAAGCAAGTGAGAGGGTGCCGCGGGCCACCGCGCGAACTCGGGCGCAGGCAATCGCGAACAGACTCTTCGCGCGATGATCGCCTTAATCGTCCATGACCCTTGAAGTGATGTCCCCGTCCAACTTACTGACCGGCAAGGATTTCAGACTGGGGTGACGGTGATGGTGACTACGCCCCGGAAGGTGGGGTAGAATTCGCGCGGCGTGTCCGAAGTGCAATGGCCAAATTTGAAAAACCTTCGGCATTGTGAAATGTCTTGACGGGGTTGGGGTGTTTCTGCCAAATGGTCCGGTTTCGGTGAGG
>JBHEKO010000210.1:0-7636 GCA_041859475.1 Candidatus Hydrogenedentales bacterium | reverse complement strand
GATGGAGCGGGTTGGAAGCAAAGAGCATTTTATCGGCGACCTGGGGCGGGTGCGTTCCGGGGGGCCGGAATGGTTGGCCGTGCGGCGGAAGGCCGCGTTGGGCCGTTTCCTCGCCACGAGTCTCCCCCATCGCAAAATGGAAGATTGGCGGTTCACGAACATCAACCCGATCATCCGCACGGCGTTTCATTCCAGTACCGAGTATTCGGAGGCCGCGTTGGGCGCCCCGGATGTGGCTCCGTTTCTCTATGGCGAGGATTCGTGGACGGAGTTGGTGTTTGTGGATGGCTTCTTTGCGCCCTCGCTGTCTCGCCTCACGAAGGGCGTGAGCGCGGGTAGTCTGGCCGAGGCGGTGTCCAAGGGAAATGCCTTGACAGAAGCCCATGTCGATATGCACGTCAGCGCCGTCTCCAATGCGTTCAGCGCGTTGAACTCGGCCTTCCTGTTGGACGGCGCGTGTGTTCACGTGCCCAAAGACACGGAACTTGCGGCGCCAATACACCTGGTGTTTGTCACGACGGGACACGAAGCCGAAATTGCCACACATCCCCGTAACCTGATTGTCGTGGACCGGAACAGCAAGGTGTCCATCGTCGAGAGCTACGTATCGCTTGGCCAAGGCGCGCCGTATCTCACGAACGCGGCGACGGAAATTGTCGCGGGCGAAGGCTCGCAGATTCTGCATTACAAGCTGATGCAGGAGCGGTCGGACAGTTTTCACTTGGCGACGACACAGGTGAAGCAAGAACGCGACAGCGCGTATCGCTCGTTCGCGATGAGCTTGAGCGCGGCGATTGGCCGGAACGAATTGAACGTATTGCTCGACGGCGAAGGGGCCAGTTGTTCGTTGAATGGGCTCTACATGACAGACGGCGAGCAATTGATCGATAATAAGACGTCCATTGACCATGCGAAGCCGCATTGCACGAGTTGGATTGGGTACAAGGGCGTCCTGGCGGATCGGAGCCACGCTGTGTTCAGCGGGAAGATCATGGTTCGCCGCGGCGCCCAGAAGACGGACTCGAACCAGCTCAACCGGAATTTGCTGTTATCCGACAAGGCAACGGTGGACACGAAGCCGTTGCTTGAGATTTTCGCGGACGACGTGAAGTGTACGCACGGCGCGACGATCGGGCAACCGCCGAAGGAGTTGGTCTACTACTTCCGGACGCGCGGCATGAGCGAGGCAATGGCGTTGGGCATGCTCACGTATGGGTTTGCCGACGAGGTAGTCAATCAGATTGAATTGGACCCGGTGCGCGAGCGGCTGGAACGATTTGTGTTCGACAAATACAGCCCCGTACCGGCGTAATGAAAGGCGCATCCAGCGTGGCAATCCGAAGCCTCTCCGCAGATGAGATTCCGCACGCCGCGGCGGCCCCGGCCTCCGTGGATGGCGAGTTGGATATCGAGCGGCTGCGTCTCGATTTTCCCGCACTGAACGTCAAGCGGAAAGGGCAGCCCATTGTCTATTTGGACAATGCGGCGACGAGCCACAAGCCGCTGTGCGTTATTGAGGCCGAGAGCCGTTTTTATCGCACGCAGAACGCGAACGTGCACCGCGGCATTCATTACCTGAGCGAAGTGGCCACGGAAGTCTATGAAGAGGCGCGCAAACGGATTCAGCGGTTTCTCGGGATTCCGCTGAGTTGCGAGACGATCTTCACGCGCGGCACGACGGAGAGTATCAACCTCGTCGCGAGCAGCTATGGGCGCAAGTTCGTCAATGAAGGCGACGAGATCCTCATATCCTCGATGGAGCATCACTCCAACATCGTGCCGTGGCAGATGGTGCGCGACGAGCGGAAAGCGAAGCTGCGGGTCATTCCGATGAACGACCGCGGCGAGTTGCAGCTCGACGAATACGAAGCGATGCTCACGGACCGCACGAAGATGGTGGCGGTAACGTATGTATCGAATGCGTTGGGCACAATCAACCCGATTCGCGCGATGGCCGACATGGCCCACAAGCGCGGCATCCCGATTCTGGTCGACGGCGCGCAGGCGGTCCCCCATCTTCCCATCAACGTGAAGGAACTGGGGTGCGACTTCTTCGTGTGCTCCGGGCACAAGATGTTCGGGCCGACGGGTATCGGCGTGATGTACGGAAAGGCGGAGTGGCTCAACAAGCTTCCGCCGTATCAAGGCGGCGGCGACATGATCCTATCCGTCACGTTCGAAAAGACGGCGTTTGCGAGCCTGCCGTACAAGTTCGAAGCGGGCACGCCCAACATCGCGGGCGTGGTGGCGTTGGGCGCGGCAGTCGATTATCTGCAATCGATCGGCATGGACCGCATCGCCGCGTACGAGCATACGTTGACCGAGTACGGGACGAAGTTGCTCGAACCCATCGAAGGCTTGCGGCTCATCGGCACGGCGAAGGAAAAGGCGGGCGTGCTGGCGTTTGTTCTCGAGAACGCGCACCCGCACGACATCGGACAGATATTGGACGATTGCGGTGTGGCCATTCGGGCAGGCCACCATTGCGCGCAACCCGTGATGCAGCGGTTCGGCGTGCCGGCTACGGCGCGCGCATCGCTTGCGTTCTACAATACGAAGGAAGACCTGGACGCCCTCGCCGAGGCCGTCATGAACGTGAAGAAGGTGTTTGATTAATGCCCGAGAATCGCGCGCTGTATGAACAGGTCATCCTTGAACACAACAAGAAGCCGCGGAATTTTCGGGACATGCCCGAGGCCAGCTGCAAGTCGGAAGGGTACAACCCGCTCTGCGGCGACCACTTCACCATCTACGTCAAAATGAACGGCGACGTCATCGAAGACGTGAGCTTCATGGGCGCGGGCTGCGCCATCTCGAAATCGTCCGCGTCGGTGATGACCACGCTGCTCAAAGGTAAGACGAAGAAAGAAGCAGAGACCCTCTTCGTGAAATTCCACACGATGGTCACCGCCAGCCCCGAATCGGAGATCGATGAGGGGGATTTGGGCCGCTTGTTCGTGTTCGCGGGCGTCCGCGAATTCCCCGTGCGGATCAAATGCGCTACCCTCGCCTGGCACTCCATGCTCGCCGCGTTGGATGGGAAGGATCTGTCCGTCTCGACGGAGTAGACTGCGCACGGCCGCACGGATTCATGATTATCAACAATAATTATGAGCAATATGTCGCCGATTTCGGGGTCTAATGCAATAGAGAAATGGGAGAATTGGCTCATCTTTCCGCCGCAGTTCGCGTCCAAACGCACGTTCAAGGTTCGACCTAGCAAGAATCGTTGTCTGCTTCAGCCATATTCTGGTCGTAACCAAGCGAATCATCGTAACGTCACTCTGGACGTTCCAGATTCTGTCTTCAGTTTGAAGGGGTTACAAACAAGTTGGCGAGGTCAACCCAGTAATACTCGTCGTTAGGACCAGCGAGAACGCCACTAGAAGCAGATTCGGATATCATAGCTTGGGCGACTTCCTCTACAGTGCCAACTGGAAACACGGCAGGGCTTACGCTCCGAAATAGATTCTGCAAAGCTTGAAGGGCTGATACTGCACTATCTTGGTTTAAGGCAGTTTGGACAGACTCGCAGCCGCCAAGATCTAGTATGAGCTTAAGCTCGCGAGCGAATGCCTCTGCATCTGCATATGCGATAAGCCGCTTAGCATCGCCGGAAGTATCGAAGAAGAGAACATACTTGATGTACAAATCAGGAAAGCTTGTGCCTGAGAACACGTCTGAGAGATCGTCCTCACAATCCTTCCCCCATCGTGGGGTATCCGGTGAATTTCGCTTGCCAATAGCATCAGCAGTCGCGTCAGTTGTGAGTAACCACCCCAAAATCCACCCGGGCATGTAGTAACGTCCACTTCCTAGCGAGAGCGCCAGCGCCGGATTCGCCCCATCTGCTTCAGCTTTGAATAACCATTCTTTATAGCGAATCCAGTTCTGTGGCGTCCCCTTGTCGAAGAAGACAACCGGAGTCTCTGAACCTTCCGACTTGAGTTGTGGAATGGCAATGCGACGGGCCAGCTTACTCCATGCATCAACGTCACTGCCGGAGAGTACTTTGTATATGGCATGCACTTCCGACTTAGTGCTTCCCACGTCACGCATGGTCTCCTTAACCGTCTTCTTTATGAGTTCCAGCGTCTCGTCCCTTTGCTTGGTCACTGCCGCCTGATAACGTCCGTGACTTTCGCTTATCATCGTCGACATTTTTGACCTATAGTGGCCCAGATAGATGGAAAAACATCCAATTGCCAAAGTGAGTCCCGCTAGAACTGAGGCTATGCGCCACACCGGCAACTTGCGTGGATCGTCGGGACGCGAGTTTTTCAAGACTCCGCCAACGAAGGTCACCCAAGCACCCAACATGCCAAGCGCTAACAAGGCAGTGTCCAGAGTCAGCCAACCCTCAGAATTCACCACGAGCGCCTCTCCCTAATTAGCGCGCAAGGACTCATACGCCTTCACGCCGCCTGTGGTCAGCCAAAATGGAATACCACCTACATCCAGATTACCGGCAGATGCCGATTCCAAAACGAGGCTAAGAAGCCCTTGCATGAACATGACCGTACCGCTAAAGGTACTCAAGTGTTTAGTATATTTCAAGCGGGAAATTGGGCAAAGCAACTGTGCGGAAGGAGGAGCAAGTGAAAGGGTTGTGCCAGGGCGCAATAAGAAGGGTTCGTATTCTTGAATCTCAACTGGAGATTCCCAGTACTGAATTCAACTTCCGAAACTCCGGGACCTCTTCCCCTCCTTCTTCCGCCCTATCCGCCTGTTCGTAACTGCAGTTCAGTCGCGAGGACCCGCCATAGTTCACGACTGTATCATATACGCGCCCGTCAGATCGCAGCGTTTTGGGTTCTTTGCGCATCGAAGAATCGGAGCGTATACTAATTCCTAATTTTGCACGGTTTGCACGGTTTGCACGTAAGGAGAATGCATCATGAAATTCACAGTAGGAGGCGTGTTTCCCGCGATTCTGACCCCGTTCACGAAGGGCGGGAAGGAGGTCGACTACGAGAATGCGAGGGCGCTTGCCGCCCGGCTTGCCGTTCAGGGGGTTCACGGTTTGTTCGTGTGCGGCACGACGGGCGAGGGCCCGCTCATGACGCTCGATGAGCGCAAGCGCATGCTCGAAGCCGTTGTCCAGGAAGTCGGAAAACGTGTTCACGTCATCGCGCATACCGGGTGCTTCGACACGGCCTCCACCATCGAATTGACCCGGCACGCCCGTGACGTGGGCGCAAAGGCGGCGGGAATTGTCGCTCCTGGCTTTTTTGGATACGACGACGCAGCGCTCCTTGCGCACTTTCGGACGGTCGCGGCCACGGTGAAGGACTTCCCAATCCTGCTTTACAACCTCCCCAGTTGCGCGAAGAACGAATTGTCGCCGGCTGTGGTGCTCGAATTGGCGCGCACGGTAGACAATATCGTGGGCATGAAGGACAGCGGCGGGAGCATGCCGAACCTGAATCGCGTTCTGGCCGACAAGCCGAAGGACTTCATCGTGATCAATGGCGTGGACGAATATGCCATGCAGGCTCAGATCGGGGGCGCCGCGGGCTTCGTCGCAAGCACGGCGAACGTTACGCCGGAGGTCTTCCTGTCAATTTACAATAGCGTCAAGAAGGGCGACTTGAGCAAGGCGTGGGAATCTCAGAAGGTCTTGGGCCGCGCATGCGCCGCGTTCTGTTACGGCAAGATGGTCGCGCGATACAAAGAAGGACTTCGCTTGCGCGGGTTCGACGCGGGCTATGTGCGTCCGCCGCAACGCGAACTCACGAAGCAGGAGAAGACCGCGCTCGCCAAGGCCATGGAAGCCGCCGGTCTGATCTGAGTCTGTCGAAGAGAATCGCCGGCGCGTGCGGGGTCACGCGGAGGTCTGGCTATCCAAGCGTTCGCCGACGAGCGGCGGCGATGCGCTGTAGCATTCGGTGATGTCGATTATCCCGATGCCTGCGCGGGTCCCTTCGTAGCGTCCTTTGACTTGGTACGCGATGGGGTCCGTCGTGATGATCGCGACGGCCACTTCGGTCCCGGCGGGCATCGCGCCGCGATAGGCGCCGCATCCGCTCCAGGCGAAGACGAGTCTCTTCGATCCGGAGGCGACACAAGCCAGAACCGGAAAGACTCTTGGTGAACCGTCCGCGTCTTTGAACGCAATTGCGCGTACTGCCGAAAGCCGCGTGAATTTTCCCTGGACGGGGCGCGGCATGCAACGCCCGCGCTTGCCAAGCAGGCCGAGCAAGGTTCGCGCCGTGAAGACACTTCCAAAGCCGCCAAGGAGTTGCGCCTTGCCGAATCGGGACTTCGTGGAGACTTCGCGTACACGAATCAACCCGGCGGCGCGCACGCTCGTGTACGCGTTGTAGCGAAACATGGGCTGGCTGTTCACGAAGTCCACGCCGGGGCCGGTGGTCTCGAATCCAAGGAATTCGCCTTGGATGCTCCACGTCTCGTAGGCCGCGGTTAGCACCGTGATTCCAACCTTCGCGTTCTCGCGCAGGTTATGCCGGGTCTTGTTCATCATGAACTCGCCGAAAATGAGCAGGTCCTCTCTGTAGGGCATGATGCTGATTACGGGAACGCAATTCGGACGTCCCGCTTCGTCGAGCGTGGCCAGGAATTTGGGAGTCATCTCGCCCGACAACGCTTCGTGTGCTTCTTCATCCAGCATGGAGGTCATTATGCTTGCACCTCTCGAACGCGCGTCGGTCCGCTCCAGCACGCCGTCTTCGAACCCGCCTCCCGTGCGATTGCGCACAACCGCTCCATGAATTCCGTGGTCAGCAGCGGAACGCCCGCGAGAGGAAACTGCCTGCTGAGTTGCTCGTATTTGGAGATGCACAGATTGGAGTAGGC
This sequence comes from Candidatus Hydrogenedentales bacterium, assembly GCA_041859475.1. Lineage (GTDB taxonomy): Bacteria > Hydrogenedentota > Hydrogenedentia > Hydrogenedentales > SLHB01 > JAIBAQ01. The sequence continues at coordinate 820 of JBHEKO010000210.1, read as the reverse complement.
AAGCAGGTCGTGGCGCTCGCAGGTTGGGAACATCTCCGAAACGAATCCGGCGATGGCGCGAATGCCGTCTTCTTCGGCGGTGTATCCCGGAATGACGGGCGTGCGCACCCACACGGGCACGCCCGAATCGCGCACGATGCGCGCGGATTCGATCACGCGATCCAACTCGATTCCCGTCCACTCGCGGTGGCGCTTCGCATCCACCGTCTTCACGTCGAACAAGACGAGATTGCAGTATTTCAGCGCCTCCTTGAGCGTCGCGGGGGCAGCCGCGCCGCAGGTGTCGAGCGCCGTGTGCACCTTCCGGCCCTGGACCATCGCAAGCAGGGCAATCGCGGCCTCTGGCTGCGCCATGGGTTCGCCTCCGGATAGCGTCACGCCGCCGCCCGACGAGGCGTAGAACGTGGCGTCGCGCATAACGGTATCGAACAGGTCGTCCAAGCGATACGCCTTTCCAAAGAGCTGCAATGCCGAGGAAGGACAGAAGGCGACGCAGCGGCCGCACGCGTCGCATCGCTCGCGGTCGATCCGGACTCGTGTCGCGACAACGCCGCCGGACTGCGCCGTGCTTTCTTCGAGCGCCATTGCATCGCGGTCGCATTGCTTCATGCAGCCGTGGTCGTGCAAGCAGCGGTCGCCGTGCCAAACGACTTCAGGTTGGAATCGAACCGTCTCGGGATTGTGGCACCACGGGCACCGCATGGGGCAGCCTTTGAAAAAGACTGTCGTGCGAATGCCGGGGCCGTCTTCGGAGGAGAAGCGTTGAATGTTGCAGACGAGCGCTTGATGCCCGGCCGCAGGCGGGTTTGCGATCATCGGG